>JAFDGP010000245.1 GCA_019309245.1 Deltaproteobacteria bacterium
CACTCCTAACAGTATTGGTTGTCAGTAATCGGTTATCGGTTGCCGGTGAATAGTAAATAGTAAATAGTGAACAGTAAACGGTTTTAGGTTTTAAGTTTTAGGTAAGGGGCAAGATGCGTCCTCGCTCAGCTTGCTCCAGCGTTTTTGTATTTTCGTGTTTTGCGCCCTTCGGGCTTGAGAATAGCACGTGGTTATCTTTTAAAGTTTTTTTGTCCCAAAATTTGAATCGAGTTTCTTAAAAGGGTTACGTGATAACTTTTTTCTTCCTTGTTGGGCCGCCACGGTTAGGCACGGGTACCCCCCCCATCACGAAGCGCAAGGTAGCATGGAAGGCGGGACTGCACAAGGGCATGTTGTCTCCGATTTCAGGGGAACTCCCGTGCGTTAACCCTAGCGTTGCAAAAGCCCGGGAGGGCCATTCCAAAATCCGCCGCCAAAAAACGAAGATCGAATTTTTTCTTGCATCTCCGGCAAACTCGGCAACCGGTGGATCCGGCATTGTTCTTGACTTGTAATGTGAAATAACTGATAATTTGAACACCATGGATCCACAGGATAAAGACCCCAATAAAGGAAAATTGCACAAGGTAATCGGCGCAGGCATCGGCTGGCTGGTTGCAGGGCCGGTGGGGGCGGCTCTGGGGCTGTTGGTGGGACACACGGTGGAAAACAACCCACATCTATTGGAAAAAGGGTTGATGGGTGTTGACTTGAAGCCTTATTACGACATCCTGGAAGTTCCCTACAGCGCAGGACCTGATGAAATCAAACAGGCGTACAAAAAACTGGCACGAAAGTACCATCCGGACCGATTTGCCGATAGCGATCCGGTGGTCGAGGAGCTGGCCAGGGAAAAGATGTCCAAAATCAACGAGGCCTATACCACACTCATGGACGTTGTGAAAAAGGCGTAAAGGATGCGGCCTCGATAAAAAGGAGATCTCGGGGATCCTAGCAAGTTTGACAGAATAGAGTTTTGGTGGTAGTCTGAATTCGTACACGATCCACCGGCTCTGACCGGTGGATCGTGTACGAATTCAAAAACAAAAGATTTTGGCTTTCTTTTTTCGAGTTCGAGATCATCAACGACCATGGGGGACACTTTCCCGTTTTGGCGAGGAAAAACGAACGCGACGATTAACAAGGGAGACGCATTATGTTCGGCATCGGCATGCCAGAGTTGATCATTATTCTGATCATTATTCTGATCATTTTTGGTGCAGGAAAGCTGCCGGAGATTGGCAGTGGCATTGGGAAGGGAATCAAAAACTTCAAAAAGGCCACTGCCGGCGATCTGGATGATGACACCCCAGCGCGGGAGCCGGAAAAACTGGAAGAGACCAACAAGGAAGACGCGACCTAAAGAGGCCTAGACGGATCCAATCCACGATAACCGGCAGGCCCGAGGCAAGGGGGGCACAAGTTCCTGCGAATGAGCCTTTGGAACTAGAAGGGGATATCGTCCCCCGTGGTGGCGTTTTTGGCCGGCGGTTCCCGGTCGGGCTGTGCGGGGCCGGAATGTGTGACCCCTTGTGATCCGGCATAATCGTTCGAAAAAGCGCCCGGTGGTTCCTTCGTTCCCAGCATTTGCATATCCCGGGCGACGATCTCAGTGGTCCATCGCCGGTTGCCGTCCTGATCTTCCCACTCCCTGGTTTGTAACCGTCCTTCTATATACACCTGCCGTCCTTTTGAAAGGTATTCTCCACAGATTTCTCCCAGGCGACGCCAGGCAACGATGCGGTGCCATTCAGTACGCTCTTTTTTTTCTCCTGTTTCTCGATCCTTCCATTCATCAGACGTCGCGATGGTGAAATTGGCTACAGCGGTGCCGTCGGGTGTGTAACGAACTTCGGGATCCCGGCCAAGGCGGCCGATCAGAATAACCTTGTTTACGCCAGCCATAGTTTCCTCCTCAAGATCGCAAAATGTCTTCATCAAATCCGTGCATGATCCACCGGCGTTCATATGCCGGCATACACACACGAAAATCACGCCAGAAACGGTGTAACATTTTCAATTCTCACCGGCAAAGCCGGTGGGGTGCGTACGGATTCAGGAATACCGAAACTGTTGTTATTGCGGTCCGGGGCCGACATGTTTGCCCTAACAGGGCGGGAAACGTCGAAAAGACCGACGCCGAGACTGTGCCGGCCCTTCAAGCATGTGGCCAAGAACCATAGAACAAGAGGATTTCAAAGTAAAGGAAAATTCTGCGTTTTGTGCTTGATCGTTGGATAGGATTTCATGTAATCACTATGAGACCGGGTATGGAGTGAGACATTGGAAATCGGAGTGCAGGCGCTGGGCCAAGGGGCCGGTTTTGTGATGGGATACGTCTTTGACGCGAAATCAGCACAGCAGTACGATTACTGGTATCGGAGCCGGCGGAACCGGTTTATTGCCGATCTGGAAGATGGGTTGATGTTCCGGCTCCTGGAACCGGTGCGAGGGGAACGGCTCCTGGATATCGGGTGTGGCACGGGCCGGCATCTACAGATGTTCTTGGAAAAAGGGCTGGACGTGACAGGTCTGGACGCGTCGGTCCACATGCTGGATCTGGCGAAGAAACGGCTCGGCCACCGGGCAGCGTTGCACGAAGGGATTGCCGAAGACCTGCCTTTTGAGGACAACACCTTTAACGTGGCGACCCTGATCACCACTCTGGAATTTGTGGAAGACCCTTACAAAGCCCTGGAAGAGGCGTGTCGGGTGGCCAAAGATCGCCTTTTTGTCGGGGTGTTGAACCGGTATGCCGTTAAGGCCTTTGAAAGAAGGATCAAGGGTATCTTCGGCCGCAGCGTATACAACCGCGCACGGTTTTTCAGTGTATGGGAGATTACCCGTATGGTCCGAGAGATTTTGGGCAAGACCCCCGCAAAGCGGGGCACGGTTCACCAGCTTCCGGCGTTTTTGAAAAGATATACACATCGTTTTGAACGGTCGGTATGGGTGCAGAAAAGCCCTTTCGGGACATTTATCGGCCTGGCGGTTACCCTGGTTCCGCGATACCGTACTCAGAACCTTCCGATCAATGTCGTAGGAAAACCAAAAGGGGCGGTATCCTGAATCCGGGCACCATCCACTGGTGGTCACTGATAGGAGATGAGAGCATTGGAAGCCCTTCTGTATGAAAAGCTGTCAGACGCCAAGGTCAAGTGCAATCTATGCAGCCACCGGTGCGTCGTCAAAGAGGGCAAAAGGGGCCGGTGCGGGGTCAGAGAAAACCGGCGTGGGGTTCTTGAGACCCTGGTGTATGGACGACTCATTGCCCAACACGTGGATCCCATCGAGAAAAAACCCCTGTTTCACGTTGCGCCGGGAAGCCTGTCATACTCCATTGCAACGGTGGGGTGCAACTTTCGATGCCGTTTCTGTCAAAATGCCGATATCGCTCAACTCCCGACGGATCGCGGTGGATTGATTCTCGGGGATGTTGTGCGTCCTGAGGAGGTGGTGGAGGCAGCCGTTCGTGCAGACTGCAAGAGCATCGCATACACGTATACCGAGCCGACCGTATTTTTTGAATACGCCCTGGATACCGCTCGCCTTGCTCACGAAAAGGGATTGCTGAATGTGTTTGTAACCAACGGGTACATGACCGCAGAAGCCCTGGATATGATCAAGCCTTATCTGGATGCGGCCAACGTTGACTTGAAGGCCTTCAATGATGCGTTTTACCGGGAGTTATGCGGCGCAAAGAGGCATCATGTGATGGATACCCTGAAACGGATGAAGGCCCTGGGGATTTTCGTCGAGGTAACCACCTTGCTGATTCCGGGCCTCAATGATTCCGAGGCCGAGCTCAAGGCGTTGGCGTCCTTTATTGCCGGGGATCTGGGCGTTGAGACGCCCTGGCACATCAGCCGGTTTCATCCCACCTATAAGCTTACAGACCGACCGGCCACCCCGGTATCACGGATCCATCGGGCCCGGGAAATCGGTCTGGAGGCCGGACTTCGTTATGTTTATTGCGGAAACGTGCCCGGCGACGAGGGGGAAAATACCCTGTGTTATCGCTGTGGCCGGCCGGTTATTGAGCGGTGGGGATTTCACATCGCGCAAAACCGGGTCAAAGACGGCCGGTGTGGTGCATGTGGTGCGCCGATTGACGGCTTGGCGTT
>JAFDGP010000246.1 GCA_019309245.1 Deltaproteobacteria bacterium
GCACTGCTGATTTGCGGCTTTAGCAGTGAGATAGAAAATGAATGACAAAACGATTTGCTATTGCAAAGGCGTTACCGAAAAAACAATCGTGGAGGCCATCCGAGATGGATCAACCACGCTTAAACAGATTCAGGACTCGACCAGTGCCTGCACCGGAAACCGGTGCAAGGAGTTTAACCCGAGTGGATGCTGTTGTTCTGATGACATTCTGGATTTAATCGAAAAAGAAACAGGAAGCAGACCATTATCCAAGTGTTGCTATGACTGATGATCTGCTAACAAAGGCAATGCACGGTATTGTTGCATAGTGTGGTAAAATGTGATTGTAACCGTTATGACTAAAAACATGAAATAAAAATATGGCGAATGGCTATTCCTGATTATCAAAACTGTATGCTTCCCCTTTTGGAATTTCTTGGCGATCAAAACGAGCATTCCCTCCGAGAGACTATTGATCACCTTGCCACCCATTTCAAATTGACAGACGATGAACTGAAGCAACTACTTCCAAGCGGTCAACAGACTATCTTCAGTAATCGTGTGGCATGGGCTAGAACGTATTTGAAACAAGCTGGGCTACTCGAACCCACACGAAGAGGATATTTCCGAATTACTCAAAGGGGATTAGAAATCTTAAAGCGGAAACCAGAAAAGATAACTGTCAAATATCTAGAGCAATTCAAAGAATTTAGGGAGTTCAGGAAACGCAAAAAAAGACCACCATGCAAGATAAAGGGAAACAATAAGTACGAGAAACAGAAAACCCCTGTAGAGGCACTGGAAGAGGCATATGAAAACCAAAGAGAGGAACTTGCAAAGGAACTTTTGTAACAAATTAAGAAAAGCCCACCAAGTTTATTTGAAAACATCGTCGTTGAGCTGCTTGTCAAAATGGGCTACGGAGGCAGTAGAAAGGATGCTGGACAGGCTATAGGTAGATGTGGAGATGAAGGAATCGACGGTATTATAAAGGAGGACAGGCTTGGCTTAGATATCATCTATATTCAGGCTAAGAGATGGGAGAATACCGTTAGTCGGCCAGAAATTCAAAAATTTGCAGGTGCTTTACAAGGTCAAAGAGCCAGAAAAGGTATCTTTATCACTACATCTAATTTTTCCAGGGAAGCTATTAAATATGTGACAAAAATTGACACAAAAATTATTCTTATAAATGCGGAGCAGCTTGTTCAGTTTATGATTGATAATGATGTGGGTGTTTCACCGGTGGCAAAATACGAAGTGAAGAAATTGGATCTGGATTATTTCCCAGAAGGATAGAATAAAGTCATAACAAAAGGATGCATTTAACCGCCATTTCACTGCGGCCTTCGCCCTTGCTCTATGTCCGCAAGTGACCCATGGCGTTAGCCATCAAAAGAGTATGAAGTTTTGCACAGTAATTAATTGTATGGATGGTCGGGTTCAGATACCCGTAATTAATTATTTACGAAAGCGTTTCAATGTAGATTATGTTGATTGCATTACTGAACCCGGGCCAAATCTTATTTTAGCAGAACAGAAAGATGATTTTTTAGTTCAATCAATTCTCACAAGAGTTAAGATTTCAATTGAAAAGCATTTGTCTGTGGCTTTAGCGATTGTTGGACATTACGATTGTGCAGGGAATCCGTCATCAAAAGAAAAGCAACTTATGCATTTACGTGATGCTGTTGAGTTGCTTCGTCAGTACTTTGAACTACCAGTCATTGCACTATGGGTTGATGAAAACTGGAAAGTTAAAGAACTTCCGAACGGTTAACAAAGTGCTCTACCTGACTGCTATTCCGCTGGCCTGCCTGTCGGCACATATGCGCTCTATAGTGGCAGGTGAGCTTGGTTGTTGGCCTCAAAAAAAAAAGAAGAATCTCTGGAGCACAAATGTCTAAGCACTTAGAAATATGATACGCATGTTTTCTCAGCCAGTAGAAATACAGATGAAAAGACCCTATCCTTTCTCGTGGCCATGCTATTCTTATTTGCGCCAGCAACTTTTGCGAAGCGTATAGCTCCCGCAAAAGTCAAGCCGGTGGGTTATGAGAACATTGAATATCGAGCTCTAAAAGGGAAAAAATATCGGAAATGAATTGTGGGCAGGGGGTGTTTTTTCCATTGTTAAAATTTGAGTGTGGTCTCCACGACTGGCCGATAGGCTGGACTTTTTTACATCATATAAAAAGGAGACCACACAATGGACAACGTACCACTTGCCGAAAGGCTGGCGCAAGCCGAGGATTCTGAAGTTGGGAAAGCTTTTGATTCCTTTATGCATACGGCGGCCCGAATGGCCTTTACGGCGGTTCTTTTCAATGAAGTCGAGACCCTCTGCGGAAAGGCCTATCATCCCTCGGAATCAAGCGACTGCCAAAGGGCCGGCTCCGCGCCGGGGCGCTATTTTTTCGGAAGCGAGGAGTTTAGGATTTCCCGCCCGCGCGTCAGAAAGAACAAGGGCGGCAAGAGCAAAGAGGTTCGCCTCCAGACCTACGAAGCCGCTCAGAACCGCGATTCCCTGCACGACGCCATGCTCCGGGCCTTCATGGCCGGCATGTCCTCGCGCGAGCACAAGCGCATGTTCAAGGGTGCATCCGGCACGAGCCACGGCGAAGTCAGCCAGCTGTGGCAGAAGGAGGGCGAACGCTGCATTGAGGAGTTGCGCAGCCGGGACCTGGGCAAGGCGGACTATGTCGTGCTCATGCTCGATGGCATCATGCTGGGGAACGACCTTTGCGCGGTTGTGGCGCTGGGCATTACGGTTGATGGTGAAAAGCATATTCTCGACTTCTAGATCGGCGCCTCCGAAAACCTTGAGGTCTGCATGGACCTGCTCAACCGGGTCAAAGAGCGCGGCTTCGCGCCGAAACGCCGCCTGCTGGCCGTTACGGATGGATCAAAGGCCTTGCGCAAAGGCGTGCGCGCGAAATGGCCGGATGCCATCATCCAGCGTTGTCTGATTCACAAGGCCCGCAACATCAAAAGCTACCTTTCCTACCGCCACCATGGCGAAGTTGATCGGCTTTTAAGCGCCTCCGTAAAGCAGAAGGGCTGGAGGCCGCCGAAGAGGTTGTGGAGGAGCTGCGAGCCTTCCTGAAAGGAAAGAATGCCCAGGCGCTCGTGAGTCTCGAAGAGGCCGGAGACGAACTCCTGGCCGTCCATGGCCTCGAAGCGCCGAGCACGCTGAACACGACGTTACTCAATACCAACTGTATCGAAAATCCGTTCAGGAATGTTCGCTCCAAAATTCGACGGGTTAGCCGATGGAGGGCAGAAACAAATATGGCATCAAAATGGATGGCCTATGCACTGCTCGAAGCCGAGCGAGGGTTCCGTCGAATCAACAACTGCAAGGACATGGCAAAGCTTGCCGGAATCTTGCAAAGTATTTCTCCCCCTCCTTCATAGGAGGGGGAGGCGGCTTCGCCGCCCATTTCCACCCTTGACCCCAAACCTGCAACCGAGTACAAACTCTGACCAATGAACCGGAGACTACGCCCCCAATTTTAACAATGGAATAAACACCCCCTTACCATAATAACATCTACAACTTGCCAAACTTTTCGTTCAAGATGGATTGGTGCTATGGGATTGAATAATACAGCTGAACATATTATAAGCACCAACATCCGGAGCGGCTTTTGTTCAGTTTGTATACTAGATAGGGACCCGGTATCCACAAACGCCACAGACCGCCCAGCTAAGAATTTTAAAACAGCCATATGGGCAGACCATCAATCAGACAGACTGGAAGCATTCCCTAATGCTATCAGGACCAGCACCATTCTACCCTCTAAAATTCCCTGCTTCCCCCGCTAGTTGTTTTTCTTCACTTCGCAGTATTCTCAAATAAGGGGAATTGCAATCGCAATAAAAATAAAGAAAATGATGCTGATAATCGAGTGTGCACTCATATCACTACTTTTAATTTATTTGTTTTTTGAGCCCCTCGATCTTGTTTGAAACCCAAAATATAATGAATAACAAGATCAGCCCGGGTATCCCAGAAGCAGCAATGATACCCCACCATTCGCTTTTGTTCTGTGCTTTTGAGAAATACACTCCTGTAATTACCCAAAGAACAAAAGACACCACTACGAGTTGATCCGACAGATGAGAATTTGTTTTTAGAAGG
>JAFDGP010000247.1 GCA_019309245.1 Deltaproteobacteria bacterium
TGCCACGGCCCACCTGGGCGCTCCCGGCGGTGGTGGCCACCGTCTGTCTCAAGACATCCTGAAACGTCACACGACTTTATTTAAACCCAATCGTGTTCACATTGGCGATATTGTCGCCGATCACAGTCATGGAGTTTCCCAAAGTATCTAAGCCGCTAATACCCGAAAAGAGCGAGCTGGAAAGTGACATGGTGTCTTGCCTCCTTCTATCCGATCAGTGTGGTTTGAGTCCGGTCTGTTCCGTTCATTTCCCGTCCCTGCCTCGTCTTAAACACAGGCACTTTTGCCTGCTGAATCATTCCTGTCCATGCGAATTTCCCGCGTCGTTCACCTCGACAATCGCCGACGGCGAAATGGCCCGGTCATCAACCATCAAGTATGCAAACCCGTCGCGGTAGGTCACCCCCGTCACCTCACCCGAGACATAGGTGCTAATGGGAATCACGAGGCCCTGATCATCTTCGGCCACCACCTCAACCTGGTAGGTGCCGTCGGAAATCGGGTTTCCTTCGTTATCTCGTCCGTCCCATTCGATCTCGTACTCTCCGGCATCCTGCCATCCTTTGTAGATCTTGCGGACCTCCATACCTCGACTGTCATAAAGATACAACGACACCTGAGCCCGGCCGGAAAGCCTATACACGCCGGTATCCACCTGGCCGCCTTTGACCACCAGTGTGTTATCAAGAGTCTTTACAGTCTTTCCGATGTAGTCAATCGCGTTTCCCTTTTGCTGGGCACTGAGGACGTTCTGAATCTCAGCCAAGCTGCTGTTCATCTGAAACTGCTGCTCCAAGGCGCTGAACTGGGCAAGTTGAGCGGTAAAATCCGTTCCATCCATCGGGTTTAAAGGGTCCTGGTGCTTAAGCTGGGCAACCAGCATGTTCAAAAACTGGTTCAATCCCAGCTCGTCCTTGGAATCCTTTTTGTTAGAATCGTCCCATGTGGGAATGTTTTGATAAACGGGCTCAAGCCCAACTATAGCCATGGTTCGGCTCCTTTCATGCAAACATGTCCAACAAGGTGTCTGTGTGAGGCGCTGCCCGAGCAGCCGCCTGCGTGGCGCTCACATCAGAATCCACATCCTGAGCTGAATTGTTCATGCCGGGTGTCCAGCGTGACGCTTTCGGAAAATTTCCCCAGGAATCAGCCATGGAATGGCCAAAGTTGTAGTTGATTTCCACGTCAAATCGCTGCACGGCCACGCCCTGCTCCATTAAGGCCTGTTTGAGTTCGTGAGCATGTAACAAAATCAGATCTTTAACGGCTTGGTGCTCGGCAACCATCGCGATTCTCACCCCGTTATCCTTCATCGCCAAGTCTAACTGAATGGAACCCAAATCCGGAGGCTTGAGTTGTAGCCGAACATGCGTCTCCCCCCGCTTTAAGGCCAGCCCCAGGCGCCGCCCCACCTGTTCCATCACGTGAAGCGGGATCGATCTCGCCTCCGGGCCGGTCGGGGGAGGCGTCAATAGGTTGCGAGCAGCCGAGGCCATACGGCCTGAACGCGATACCATCACTCCGTTTTTTTCCGAGGTCTTGTGCATAGCCTGGTGTTCACGCCGATCAAACAAAGCCTGTATCTCGGCAGTGTCATGTTCGCGGGACGGTACCCATTTTTCGAATTCGGCGAGCTGGCGGTCGGAAATGCCCCTCGGGCGCTTTGCGGAAGATTCATCATTGGCATCAATCGGTTTCCGATGAATCGGCGAATGGTTACGTCTTTGTTGCGATGCCGTGTTTTTCCGCATTGGGTTGGTTCCAAATTGCTGAAACGGGCCACCCTTGCGGCTCATGGAAAAAGCGGACGTGTCTGTCTTTTTTTCAGAAAACCGTACGTGTTTTAAGAGCGATTTGACGCCGTTTTCAGTCTCCCCGTCGGACAGAAAATTTTTCAGCCCCCCGGCCGCCCTTGCTGCGATAATCTGTACGAATTCCTTGAAGCTGACCGGTCCTTGAATTGCGGATGCCTCCTCTTTCATCCCCATCACTTTTAGGATCTTCTTGACCTCTTGACCGGAAACCTCATTTTTCCCAAGGTCGAAACCCGTTCGGCCTTGGCTCAACACGGCCTTAAGTCGACGAGCAAGTTCTTCAAGGTCCAGCCCTTGTCCTTTGCTCCGCGCCTTGTTGAGAACACGGCCGGTTTCGAGGGCATCCAGTCCAAAGCATCGTAATGTAGTCTCCAGATGAGGAATGGTTGATGGGGCTGGCTGGAGGGCGTCGCCATCCACTTTTTTTGCTTTTCTAAACTCTGATATTTTTTGCAGCAATTCGGACAGCTTCACCTCTTTCCCACCCGCTCCGTTAAAAAGCTGTTTCAAAAATGTCTCTACATCGTCCTTCGAAAAACCCTCTCTTAAAAGCAGGTTCCTAAGAGCATCCATCCCCTTAAACGAAAAAAAGGCGTCCTGCGTTTTCTCTGAAAGACTGGCCAGCGCCTTCTTAAAAAGATCAAGCCAGTGGCCGACCGTGCGAGAGCCGTCGGCCCGACTCCTCTGAGCCCCGACCTTTCCGGAATACGACAGGGCCTTTTCAAAAAGACGTAAAAAATGTTTCGCATCGAACGACTTCCCGATGCGATCGGGTGCCCGGGCAGAAACTATTTTCAGATTACTGCCCGATGTAAGTGAGGAAAGTTGTAATGTCTGCGAATTCATCATGGGCTCTGGTCGTCAGTGTGTTCCCAGATATATTGTGTTTTCCAGAGTTCTCAGCAATGCCTGTGCCATCCGATGTGAAAAATATTTTCTTGTGTATTTTCAGTATATTCTCGAGCTCCCTCTCGTTTATGGAAGGCCTCATCACAAAAAGTAAAGCAAATTTTTCCTGCATGATGGACCATTTGAGGAAAAAAATTCCCGATCTGCCCTCTTCAGCAACGAAATGAAGAATGCAACACGCTTGTGCTCATTGGCGGTTATCGAATCAAGGATAATCATTGGGGTAAATTTGACCTTGCAATATCCGGCGGTCTGTGATAAATCTGTTGACAAATCAAACGGCCTCTGGATCGAGTTGGATTGGCCAACTAGGCGAGCAGTTCAGACCTCAATCCGTTGGTGGCAGTATGGCTGTATATCCCAGCAGACCTTCTCAGGCAGTTCCTATTCAAACAAGAACCACGTACCCCCTGACATCGGCGGACAAGACCCATCTTCAATCTCGAACCGACAAACCCGTGCCGGCCCGTCGCTTCCGCCCCGCTTTGGAGCAAGGAACACGTTTCGTCCGCTACGAAAGGGGGCAGTTGCTGGACCTTTATGCCTGAGGACCGGCCGATGAACGGGATGCCGCGCTGAACCCTCGTGTCGTAACAACAGGGTAAACATGGGTGACGCAGCCCCGGCGATTCTTGGGAGGAGCAATGGTGATAAAAAGATATCCCATGCTTTTTGCCTTTGCCATCTTGGCTCTATCCGTGTGCGAGGGGACGTGGGCGATGAATTCGCTGGTTCATTCACAAGATCTTGAAAATATGACGGCGGCGGGAATCGGCAAACCGGTTATCCAACTGCTCGTCTCCGAGCAAACGTGCTCCATAAGGGCGCAAGATCTGATCACACTAAAAAGGCACGGCGCAGACGACGAAATGCTTCGGGCTATCATCTTGGCAGACCGATACAAACAGCCGAAAAAGGCGTTACTTACCGTGGAGCAATGGACGATTCTAAAAAAGGCAGGCTATAGCGATGATACCATCCTGCGGCTGTTTTACGTCCCGTCGGCTCGGATCATCACGGATGCCAACGGCCATCAGAGTATTGTTTACGGAACGCAAATCACGCCTCCAACCCAGAAGCCTATCTCAAACGAATCCGACGGAACCTTCCATATCAATATTGAAAGGGTAGAAACCCGCTAATCCCGTTTGTTACTCGTCAATCACCACCTGTTTTCCATCCATAAGCGAAAGTCGAGGGTACCGGAGATATATGGCGAATAGCCTTAGCGGCCCAGCTTGGCCAGGCGTTCACTGATTTTAGCCGCTTTCTCCGGCGATACATAGGGCAGGATCTGGCCGACGCTGTCTCCCTTCATTCGCGAAAACAATGCGATAACGACGTTCATCTCCAGTTTGTCGATCA
>JAFDGP010000248.1 GCA_019309245.1 Deltaproteobacteria bacterium
AATAGGTTTGATTCTTGCATTGCGTTTTTAAAAAAACGGTTTATGTTTGACATATGGAAGCCGTCCGAGGGTTTGACGTGATTCGCCCACGGTGATTCCCATTGAACACGGAATATTTGGGTGTGCTGCCGGGCGAACGGAGGTCCGACGGCCGGTCGGCTTGGTATTTTGATAACACATGGGTTAGTTGAGGCCGCGAAACAGCCCTATGGATCCGGCAAGATATCGGCAATGCCGCCACACGACCTTATCAAACGGAGGAGGCCATGACCAAACGGAGATCCGGTAATGGCAATGGACTGCGGTGTTCTTTTTGCGGCAAGAGCCAGGAGGAGGTAAAAAAACTCATCGCAGGCCCCGCGGTCTATATTTGCGACGAGTGTATCGAGCTTTGTAACGAGATCGTCGAAGAAGAATATGAAAAGGAAGCGCAGAGCCGGAGAAAAGAGGAATATTCGGCACCGGCGGCGATCAAGGCGAGTCTGGATCAATATGTGATCGAACAGGATCTGGCCAAAAAGATCCTCTCCGTGGCGGTTTATAATCACTACAAACGGCTTCAGGCACCGGTAAACGCGGATGAAGTGGAGCTTCAGAAGAGCAATGTGCTTTTGATCGGTCCAACGGGGTGCGGCAAGACCTTGCTGGCGCAGACCCTGGCCAGGTCCCTCAACGTGCCGTTTACAATTGCCGACGCCACCTCACTGACAGAGGCCGGTTATGTGGGAGAAGATGTGGAAAACATCATCTTGTCGTTGCTCCAAAATGCCGATTATGACGTAGAAAGGGCATCCAAAGGGATCGTCTATATTGACGAGATAGACAAAATCGCCCGAAAGGGGGATAACCCATCGATTACGCGGGATGTCTCCGGGGAGGGGGTCCAACAGGCCCTTTTGAAGATCATTGAAGGCACCACTGCCAGTGTCCCACCCAAAGGCGGACGCAAGCATCCCCAGCAGGATTTTGTTAAGGTGGACACCTCCAACATCCTGTTTATCTGTGGCGGTACCTTCAACGGCCTGAGAGAAATCATTGAGAGCCGCCTCGGTGGCAAGGTTATGGGTTTTGGGGCGGACATTCAGAGCAGAAAACAGAAAAACATCGGCGAGACGCTCAAGATGGTCCAGCCGGAGGACCTTCTTAAGTTCGGCCTGATTCCCGAATTCGTCGGGCGGTTGCCCGTGATTGCTACACTGGGCGAATTGAATGAAGACGCCCTGATCAAGATCTTGACGGAGCCCAAGAACGCGTTGGTCAAACAATTTATAAAATTATTGGAATTTGAAAATGTTAACCTGCGTTTTACCGACGGGGCCCTTCACGCTATTGCTAAAAAGTCCCTGGAACGAAAATCCGGGGCGCGGGGACTGCGTGCGATCATGGAAGAATGCATGCTGGACATCATGTACGAGATCCCTTCCATGGAGGGGGTCAAGGAATGCGTAATCAACGAAGATGTGATCCTGAACAAAGAGGCCCCCATTTTGCTCTTTGAGCAGTCTCAGGAGCGGGCCGTGCCGTAGACCGGCTGTGGGCTTCACCACCACACCCCCGGCTGCACGTGTCGGGATGGGATGGCGATTGTAAATCTTTTTTTAAAATTTTTTGCTGCAAAAAACGCGTATTGTTCTCAATGCGTGAGCCGCTGATGGACAGAAGCGATGTTGAACATATTGAAGAGGAAAAAAACCATGGATAATCCAGAACGTTTGCTTGCTTTGCCCTTTCTACCCTTACGAGATGTGGTCATCTTCCCACACATGGTGGTGCCTCTATTTGTAGGGCGTGCCAAGTCGGTTAACGGGCTTTCAAACGCCATGAACCTGGACAAGACCATTTTTCTGGCAACCCAGAAGAATGCCGGTATTGACCTGCCGGAAGAAAAGGACGTGTTCAAGACAGGCACGATCGGTGTTGTGCTCCAGTTGCTCCGTTTGCCTGACGGCACGGTCAAGGCCCTTGTCGAGGGAAAGAGGCGGGCTCGCATGACCCGATTCGTGGTCAAAGACGACTATTTTGTGGCGGAAGTGGAGCCCATTATCGAACCTGAGCCCACGCTTGTAGAAAAAGAGGCCATGACTAGGATGGTCCTGGAGTCTTTTGAGGAATATTCCAAGATCAATAAGAATGTGTCTAAAGATGTGATCAGCAACGTCTCGGGCATCGAAGACCTGTCGCAGCTGGCAGATACGATTGCGGCGCACTTCAACTTCAAGTTGCAGGACAAGCAGAAGCTCCTGGAGATGGCGTCTCCCACGGAGCGAATGGATTTTCTGTACAGTTTGATGCAGACCGAGATCGAGATCTACAAGACAGAGCAGCGGGTCAAGGGCAGGGTCAGAAAGCAGATGGAAAAGACCCAGCGCGACTATTACCTCAATGAACAGATGCGGGCCATCCAGAAGGAGATGGGGGCCAAGGACGATCACAAGAGCGAGCTGGATGACCTGGAAAACCGGATCAAACGCAAGCGCATGTCCAAGGAGGCCACCGCCAAGGTCCGGCAGGAATTCAAGAAGCTCAAGCTCATGGCGCCCATGTCCGCCGAAGGGACCGTGGTGCGCAACTATATCGAGTGGTTGATCAGCCTGCCCTGGTTTGTCCGGAGCAAACTGCGGATGGACATCGACAAGGCGGAGGCGATTTTGGATGAAGACCATTACGGTCGGGAAAAACCCAAGGAACGCATCCTGGAGTACCTGGCCGTACAGAAACTGGTCAAAAAGATTCACGGCCCGATCCTGTGCCTGGTAGGCCCCCCGGGGGTTGGAAAGACCTCGCTGGCCCGGTCCGTGGCCCGCGCTACGGGGCGGGAATTCATTCGACTGTCCCTCGGGGGTGTTAGAGACGAGGCCGAGATCCGGGGGCACCGGCGGACCTACATTGGGGCCATGCCGGGAAAAATTATCCAGTCCCTGAAAAAGGCAAAGGTCCAAAACCCCGTGTTTTGCCTGGACGAAGTGGACAAGATGAGCATGGATTTCAGGGGAGACCCGTCGGCGGCATTGCTGGAGGTTCTGGATCCCGAGCAGAACCATGCTTTTAATGATCATTACCTGGACGTGGATTATGACCTTTCAGAGATCCTCTTTATTACCACAGCCAATAACCTTCACGGCATCCCGCCGCCGCTGCAGGACCGGATGGAGATCATTCAGTTGCCCGGCTACACCGAGTACGAAAAGCTAAAAATTGCACAGGGATTTTTGGTGCCAAAGCAGACCGAGATCAACGGCCTGTCGCCCGAAAACATCGAGTTTACCAAGAATGCCCTTCAGACGATCATCCGTCGGTACACCCGCGAGGCGGGTGTGCGTAACCTGGAGCGTGAGATTGCCTCTGTGTGCAGGAAGGTGGCGAGGCGGATTACCAAGGATGACAAAAAGAAGTTTGTGAAGGTGACTTCCCGCAGCATCCCGAAATACCTCGGGGTTCCACGATTCAGGTACGGCCAGATTGAAGAAAACGACGAGATCGGCCTGGCCACAGGCATGGCGTGGACCCAGGTAGGCGGTGAGCTGTTGGCCATCGAGACCGTGGTGCTTCCCGGAAAGGGCAAACTGACGGTGACGGGCAAACTCGGGGAGGTCATGCAGGAATCCTCTCAGGCGGCCCTGAGCTATGTGCGGTCCCGGGCCGAGGAACTGGGTCTGGCGCGGAATTTTTATCGAAGACTGGATATTCATGTCCACGTTCCCGAGGGCGCGACCCCCAAGGACGGCCCGTCGGCCGGCATCACCATGGCGACCTCGATTGTCTCGGCTTTGATTCGAAGACCGGTCCGCAAGGATCTGGCCATGACCGGAGAGATCACCCTACGCGGAAGGATCCTTCCGATCGGTGGATTGAAAGAGAAGATCCTGGCCGCCCACCGCGGTGGCATTTCGCAGCTCATCATTCCGGAAGAAAACCGCAAGGATCTCAAGGATATTCCGCAAAAGATCCTGAAACGCTTTGACGTCCATCTGGCGAGCCATATGGACGAGGTGCTCACGCGAGCCATCGTTCTGGAACCCGGAGAATCACTTTTCAAGGAAAAAAAGGAAGATGTGATTCCGGCCGAGATGATCCCAAAACATAA
>JAFDGP010000249.1 GCA_019309245.1 Deltaproteobacteria bacterium
CATCCTTCGGATCCCCCCAAGATACGTTCGTATCTTCCAGGGAGTATCGACCGGCAAAGTCGCATTTTTAAAAACAGACAAAAACCCGTAGCGCACCACAAGACCTTCCGGCGCCACGGTAACCGCACTAAATCCCCAGAAAGGGCCGTTAAAAAACCACACCGCGATCACCGCCCACACCCCGACGGCAATGCTGTATTTGACGTTCCTTTCACGGATAAACCGGATGAGCAGGCCCAGGATGAGCACCATTACAATACCCATGATGATGTTTTGCACCATCACGGAACGGATAAAAAAAGTCTCTGACTCCATGATATCGCGCCTCGGCCCGCGGGCACGCCAAATCCACCCTCACGTTGCAACTTTAGCAAGCTGATACCGAGGCTCTGCCTCGGACCCATTTATGAAAGAAACCCTGGCATTAAACGCCTTCATTCCCAATCCGGACAGTCCGGAGCAAAAAAAAATTATCACGTGCTGTTCTCAAGCCCGAAGGGCGCAAAGGACGAAAACACGAAAGCCTCAATGTCTTTTATTTCGTGCTTTCGTCCTTTCGTGTTTTCGTGGTTATCTTTTAAAGTTTTTTGTCCCAAAATTTGAATTGAGTTTCTTAAGAGGGTTAAAGTTATTCGCCTATCATCGCCATCGGCGTCTGTCAAACAAAATCAGTGCCGATTTGGTTTGACCTCCAATCCGCATTGTGATATTCAGCGCAGGATTTGTCAGCGATTTTTGCAACGAAAAATGGCAGGAGGAGGAACTTACATGGACAAACAAAAACAACGATTCCTTTTGATTTCAACATGCTTGGTATTCTTCCTGTGTCTTGTGCCGGTCGCCTTTGCCGGCCATGGCGCCCAGACCGCCCATGAGACGGTTGAGATTGAGGGTGGAGACACGGTCACCATTTCCGGGACAATCCTGGATTCCCATAAGGAGCCCGTGGGCGAGGCGGTTGTGGAAGTGGACCTCAACGGCAAAGGGGTTGCAGAGGCGGAGACCCAGGCCAACGGCCATTTTGTCATCGATTTCATGGTGGAAAAGCATGCGCTGGAAACAGCCGCTATTGAATTGAAGGTGCGAAAGACCAGTTTTGCTGACAAGACCATGCACCTGGAAAAACAGGACTTCGCCCAGAAGGGAAACCATTACTACGCATCCGAAAAAATCTTCGTGGACCGCACCCTGGGCCCGGCCTTCTGGATCGCGACTGTGGTGTTCATTCTGGCCTACGTGTTAATCGCGTTTGAATTGTTACACCGCACCATTGCCGCCATGTTCGGAGCAGCGCTCATGATGTGCATTTCCTATACGGTGGGGACCCTTGTTCCGGAGTGGCGGATCTTTTCCTTCGAACGCGCCATCACCTCCATTGACATGAACGTGGTCTTTCTTCTGATGGGAATGATGATCATCGTGGGCGTACTCAAAAATACCGGAGTCTTTCAGTGGTGCGCTTACATGGCCTATAAACTGGCAAAAGGCAGGGTCTTTTTGCTCACCGTGGTTCTCATGAGCTTTACCGCGCTTTCCTCCGCCTTTCTGGATAACGTCACCACCATGCTCCTGCTTACCGGCGTGGCCATCGAGATCTGCCTGTCTCTGGAGCTCAACCCCCTGGATATGCTGATCCCGCTGGTCCTGGCCTCGAATATCGGGGGCACGGCCACACTGATCGGGGATCCGCCCAACATCATGATCGGCTCTTACGCGGGGCTGAGCTTCATGCACTTTGTGGAAGCCCTGGCCCTGATCTGCGTGGCGGCCATGGTGGTGCTGTTCATTTATTCCAAGCTGATCTGGGGAAAAGACTATAACAAGTCCCAGGCCTCGGTACACAATGTGGAGGAATTTACTGCGGAACTCAAAGAAAAATACAAGATTTACGATGCCAACCTGCTCACCTACGGCCTGATCGTGCTGGGGTTTGCCGTGTTTTTGTTCCTGTCTCACGGGTACTGGCACATGGAGGTCAGCATTGCGGCCATCATGGGCGCAAGTGTCCTTTTTACCATCGGCGTGATCACCAAGAAGGTGGACCTGCTTCACCTGATTGAAAAAGACATCGAGTGGCCGACCCTGATGTTTTTTATTTTTCTGTTTATTCTCGTCGGCGCTGTGGAAGAGACGGGTCTTCTGGCGGTCATCGCCGACTGGATCCTGAAACTTTCCGGTGGAAGCTACTTGATGTCCATGACCCTGATCTTATGGGTGGCAGCCATCATGTCCGCGTTTGTGGACAATATTCCCTTTACCGCCACCATGCTGCCCATTGTCGCCTATTTGTCCAAGGTGATCCCGGGAGCCGAAAACACCTTGTGGTGGGCCCTGGCCCTGGGAGCGTGTTTCGGCGGCAACGGGACCATCATCGGCGCATCGGCCAACGTGGTGACCATGGGGATCGCGGAATCCCGAGGTTATCATATCTCATTTGGCGGGTTTATGAAGACGGCCTTTCCGTACATGATCATCAGCATCGTGATCTGCCAGCTCTGGCTCATGGTGTTTAAGCCGGCGTAATGCAGTAGGTGGTGAATGGTGAACGGTGAATAGTGAACGGTGAGCAGTGAGCGTGAACGTGAATGGTGAGTTGTAAGGTATAAGGCGAGGGGAGATCTATCATCTATCATTTATCATTTATCATTTATCATTGATCATTGCACATTGGGCATTGGTGATTGGTGATCAGTCGCTGGTCAGCTTGTAGGCTGGGCTGTGTCCAACAAAAACTAATCACGTGCTGTTTTCAAGCCCGAAGGGCGCAAAGCACGAAAGCAGGAAAACGCGAAAGCCTCAATGTTTTTCATTTCGTGCTTTCAATTTTTCGTGTTTTCGTGATCAAAAAAGCGTCAACTGGCTGGATTGAGTCCACCGAAATGGTGCTCTTTCGTTTGATCTTCCCCTTTTTTAAAAGGGGGGGCGAGGGGGATTCGCCGGCCGCTGGCCCATCAGCCGTTGAATTCGCTTTTCCACCGGCGGATGGGTGCTGAAAAGGCTCATCAAACTCCGGCCTGAAAGTGGATTCATGATAAACATATGCGCCGTGGCCGGCTCCGCCTTCATGGGCACCCGGCGTGAGGCTGCGGCGATCTTTTCAAGGGCTCTTGCAAGCCCCATAGGGCTGCCCGCATAAGACGCGCCCGAAGCATCCGCAGCGTACTCCCGGGATCGGGATATGGCCATTTGAATCAGCATGGCGGCCAGAGGTGCCAGAATCGACATGGCAATCAAGCCGATCATGCCGCCGCCCTCATCATCGTCCCGGCTGCCGAAGCCTCCGAACAACGCCGCCCAACGGGCCATGTTGGCCAGCATCATGATCGCGCCGGCCAGGGTGGCTGCAACCGAACCGATCAGAATATCCCGGTGTTTGATGTGGGCAAGCTCATGGGCCAGCACCCCGCGAAGCTCGTTTTCGTCCAGCAAGCGCAAAATGCCTTCGGTCACTGCTACCACAGCGTGCTGGGGGTTGCGACCCGTGGCAAAGGCATTTGGAGAGTCAGACGGAATCAGGGTAATCCTCGGCATCGGGAGACCTGCCTGCAGGGCGAGTTGTCGCACGATCCTGTATAGCTGTGGGGCCTGGGCCTCTGAGACCGGTTTGGCGCGGTACATTGCCAGGACGATCTTGTCTGAAAACCAATAGCTGCCCAAATTCATGATTGTCGCAAAAAAGAAGGCGATCATCATGCCCTGCCGGCCTCCAAGGACCCGCCCGACCAGCATAATTAAAACAGTCAGCGCCGCCAGCAAGACGGCGGTTCGAATCGAGTTTCCCATTTTTCTCCTTCCTCCCTGGGTTGGTCATTTATCATTTATCATTGGGCATTGATCATTGAACATTTATCATTGGGCATGGGGCGAGTCCACAGCAGGCGCTCTGTTCATTATTCACGGTTCATCCCAAAAAATCCCCCTCGCTCCCCCTTTTTCAAAGGGGGAAGATCAAACGAAAGGGCATCATTTCGGTGGAGTCAACCCAGCCAGTTGACGCTTTTTTCATCACGAAATCACGAAAAATTGAAAGCACGAAGTAAAAAACATTGAGGCTTTCGCGTTTTCGTCCTTTCGTG
>JAFDGP010000250.1 GCA_019309245.1 Deltaproteobacteria bacterium
TAACCATCGGGGCGATGAGGGGTCCAGAGAAGGCCTTGGATGTAAATACAGACAACTGATCCCCAGTAGCTCAGTTGGCAGAGCAGATGGCTGTTAACCATCGGGTCCGCGGTTCGAGTCCGTGCTGGGGAGCCAAAAAAATGAGAGGCCGGATAACATTCCGGCCTTTTTGTTATGCCTTTCCACGTCTACATCCTCGAAAGCCAAACCACGGGCAAGCTCTACACTGGGCAGACGTCGGATCTTTCCAGGCGACTTTCCGAGCACAACCACCCGGTGTTGGGAAAAAAGCGGTTCACCCGAAAACAAAGCGGCCCGTGGCGTTTACTGTACTCAGAACAATACCAAACTCGAAGCCAGGCCATGAAGCGAGAACGCTTCCTCAAATCCGGCCAGGGCAGACAATGGATCAAGGAGCACGTGTTGGCGGGTCGGCTTAGTTGGCAGAGTCCGCCTCCGGCGGATTAACCATCGGGTCCGCGGTTTCCGCCAGAGGCGGACTGGAGAGCCAACAACGAATGCAACCGCTTTCCTAACCGGTTGCTTAACGAATAGAGCCCCGCATCGCCGATGCGGGGATTTCTTTTACATTTCCCGTAAATTCAAAATGTTGCGGGTGCAACGACATTTTTGCCCGCGTTCTCTATTCTCCCCGAACCCCGCGTTTTCATGTACATCGGGAAAATCGCCTTCCGAGAACTGATTTTGGCCCCCGAAGGGTATGCGGAATTCTCCCGTTCGGCCACGGCGAAGCTTCAGCGAAGACAGGTCTCCGTTTCACGGCCTGCCTTGTTTGGCAACCAGGTTGCAGTCAGGCCTGCCTAAGGGTGATTTTGTTTTTGCAATTTTGCATTTGAAACGCATGATTACAAGATAAAGGAGCCCGCCACATCATGGAGCGCGTGACCGAGTCGCTGGCCGGGCGCGCAGCCATGCTCAAACTCCTACCGCTTTCAGTGCTCGAGGCCACCTACCAGGTGATCGTGCTGAGACCCTACTTTGCCAACATTGGGAAACGGCTGGTGAAGACCCCGAAAGTCTACTTCACCGATGTAGGAACACTCTGTTACCTTGCCGGGCTGAAGAATTCCGAACATGCGGCCTCCGGCCCCATGGGCTGCGCCATCATCGAGACCGCGGTCCTCATGGAGATCGTCAAGGCGTTCCTGCACCAGGGGATCGAGCCGCAGGTCTGGTTCTGGCGGACGTCCACAGGCGTGGAGGTGGACATCCTGGTTGAGACGGACGGTAAGCTCATCCCGGTGGAGGTGAAACTCTCCGCAACTCCGCGTCCGGCCATGGCGTCCGCGATCAACACATTCCGAAAGGACATGGGGGACCGGGCGGCTCCGGGCTACGTGGTCCATCCAGGCGATCCCGAACACCACCTTCCCACCGCTTATCACGCTAAATCTTGAAAAGTGGCGGCGGACTTGTCCCGCCATAGTGCACCGAACGGCGGCGGATCGACCGCCTTGAGGGCTTCCTGCCCGACGGTCCCAGCCTCTACAGGCATGTGCTGGTGCTGGCATCATCCACGGATGTACCGTTTCCGCTTGGCTCTACACCGGTGTGGCCTCCTTTCATCGGGCGTGGAGATTCCCGCATGGCTTCTGGTCCAGGTGAAGTAGTCCGACGGGCAATTTCGGCAGAGATCAGCTTTGCTTTTGCTTTTCCCTTGCACGTGATATAACATATGCGAAAATTTGATAATTTCAGGCTTTGCCTTTACCACATCACTTGTGTGGGTCCATGGCTCAACCACAGCTATAGATGGGCGACGTCGGTACTACAAGGGGCGCCGCCGGATCCCAGCTCCAATAGTAGTGCGCAGACATATGGGCGAGTCAGACCTGCAGACCGTCGCCCAAGAGCTTCTTGGCTTGTCGAAGATGAACTGGAATACTTTTGACCTGTATACAAAACTTCCGGCTACGGTACACTCTTCGAATGAAATTGCACGGATTGGCTCTCTTCTTCAGCGGTTCGGGCCGCAATCATACGACTTTCGCCTTTTCATGTGATAGAGAGGTTGCACTGAAGGGGTTCATGGAGGGCTTGAACTCGTTAGATGAACATTCTCAGGTTGAGCGATTGTATCACTGTCCACCTGCCCATCGCTCGCCTACCGACGTCCCTGGTGGGCCAAGGGGTCCCCGGGGCAAGCAAGAGGAGCTCTCTCGGACTTGAGCTGTATGGGTGGGGCTGTGACAAGTTTGTGTTGCGGAGTTGTGGCAGCCCATGCTTGCGACAAATCGCGACACGGATCGCAACATGAAATCACGTGGCTTGTGCAGGGCAGGGAAATCCGAATCAACACCCCTGCCTGCGCCGCGGGCGCGGCGGGCAGGGTTTCCGCCCCTCGGAGATGTGCCGCTCTTTGACTCGGGCTATCCCATGGCCCTCGCCCTTCGGGCGCGACCGCAAGCGGCGCGTCCAATTCCGCTATCCAGCGGAATTGTGAAAAGATGTTGCGTATCAATGTGGAAAGATTGCAGAAAAGCTAACCCGAAAACTCCCGCGAGTTTCACGATCGAAAACAACCGTCATGCTGCCGTGGGTCCTTGAACGGAAACTGGGGAGATAGAAAATGTCCGTGTCTTTAATAAAGATCGAATATCGCAAAGGTATGATAGAAAAAGGCATGACGCCCGAGAATTTTCCGGTCAAGGTCTGGCTGGGAGATGAAATTCAGGAAGACGTTCGTGCGGCTGTCGAGAAAGAAGACCTGCTCAGCCTCGGTGGTATTTATGGAGATCGAGACATCGGAGAACCCGCCGAGTATGATCATTTGAGGATGACTTCGGAGGGGAAAACCGTCGAGATCACGGTCTTCAACCGGGGTATCAGCCTGTTTTTCATGGATGATGAAAAGGTGCGGCGTATCCACCGCGTGCTGTGCAAGCTTGACAAGCCAGGGGGCGGCTGATGGTAAGGACCAAGGCAAACATGGAAAAGGTCGCATGGTCCGGAAGGATCCTATCCGTGCAGCCCCGCATCCGTCTCCTGCGGTCTTTCGACGAGCGGAGCCACAGCTACCTGGGGTATGTGCTCCGGGTCGAAGGATCTGTCGGGGATGAGCTTGGGGAATTTCAAATCGCCATTGGAAAGGCCGCACAAGCGAAGCATCGTTTCCGTGCAGATATGGAGGTGAGTGGTCTGGCGGTTTCCGTCGCTGATCCACGCCTGGAGACAGCCGGATTCTACAAAGCCAGCGGTTTGAGAGTGCTGAAAGACGCTCAAGGGGCTCCCCTTCCCGGCCCGCCGTTTCAGGGTGTGCCGCCGGACCTGGAAACCTATCGCGACCGGGGTCACCGGCGGCTGGATGCGCGGACCTATGACGCCAAGTGTACGACCTGCATCTGGGGCTGCCGAATGCCGGTGGAGATGATCATCGACCACTGGAATCCGTCGCAAAAACGCTACCGGCTCGAAACCTTCTGTTACGGTCCCAAAAGCTGCGCCTTTTACCGGCCGGGGCCAAAGCGCAAGGTGCCGGGGCGAAAGGGCATGTCCTATACTGAGGGGGACTGGGTCGACGAAGACGCCACTGCCCACCGGGGGCCGGATGATTGAGGATTTATGCTCGCGGTCGCAATACCCCGCCGTATGGCCATTGGATCATTTCGATGAATTGGAGCGCGAACCGGGTGGCGAAATAAACATCGCCGGCAAATGAATATTCCGGGAACGGATTGATGACAAAACAAACCGATAAGGCCACAAGTCCAGATAAGGGCGAGATCATCCTGTATCGGTCGCCGGACGGCAAGGCGGCGTTGGATGTTCGCCTGGAAGGCGAAACCCTCTGGCTCAACCTCAATCAGATGGCCGGGCTGTTTGAACGGGACAAATCCGTTATCTCTCGTCACCTGAGAAATATCTATAAAACCGGTGAGTTGAACCGGGAAGCAACTGTTGCATTTTTTGCAACAGTTCAAGACGAGGGTGGGCGACAGGTTGAACGTCGGATCGAATATTTCAATCTCGACGCCATTATATCTGTGGGGTACCGGGTCAACTCCAAGCGCGGCACCCAG
>JAFDGP010000251.1 GCA_019309245.1 Deltaproteobacteria bacterium
TGAAGGCCAAAAACCCACGGCCATTGTAACCCGCCATACCATCGCAGAAGAGGCCAAGCACGGCGTACGCATCCTGCTGGCCGAAGACAACCCGGTCAACCAGAAGTTGGCCAGGACCATGCTGACCAAGGCCGGATACCAGGTCGAGGTAGCCAAGAACGGGCGGGAGGCCGTGCACAAAGCGACCAGCGGAAGCGACCGGTTCGACATGATCTTCATGGATGTCCAGATGCCCGAAATGGACGGGCTGAAGGCCACGGAAGCCATCAGGCGCCATGAAAAAAGTCGCGCTGAGGCACAACAAGTGCCCAGCTCGGACGGGGGCCCACAGTACCGGCCGGCTCCGGAGCCCCACGTGCCCATCATCGCCATGACTGCCCATGCCTTAAAGGGTGATCGGGAACGGTGTCTGGCCTCTGGAATGGATGACTATATCACAAAGCCTTTAAAGAGAGAGCAGGTCTATGAGATGGCAAAGAAATGGTCATTTCGAAAGGAGTCAGCCATGAACATAAACGAAATGGCGGCAGCCCTGGACCTCGAACCCGAAGAGTTCCGGGAATTGCTCGAGGTTTTCGTGGAAACAACCACCACGGATCTGGCCAGGCTGGAATCCGGGGCCAAGGCTGGACTCGCGCAGGATGTCGTGGAGGCGGCGCACTCCATCAAGGGCGCGGCAGGCAGCCTCGGATTGACCGAGACTCAGGATCTGGCCAAGCAGATCGAAATGAATGCAAGGCAAAACATCCTCGACGACAGCCTTGTCCATGCCGGTGTTATCCGAAAAAACCTGAACGCGATTACAGATGCTCTGGAGGAGCCCCTCACCGATGAAATCCGCTGAACCGGCGAAAAAGTCTGTGGCATTGGAACCGACCCCACCCGCACCCGGGACAACGGGACAAGATGCGGTCCGCGAAAAGGAAGACAATTTTCCAGTTTTGATCGCCGAGGACAACTCGGTGTCCCGGCGCCTGCTGGAAAAAAACCTGGAGAGGGCGGGGCACCGGGTCGTGTCCGCTTCAAACGGTCGAGAGGCCTTTGACCTGTTTCGGAAACAATTCTGCCCTATGGTCATCACGGACTGGATGATGCCCGAGATGGACGGTGTCGAGTTGTGTAAAGCCATCAGGGCCGACCAAAGTCAGGGGTACGTGTTCATCGTTTTTTTGACCTCCAAGGACACCAAAGAGGATATCATCACCGCACTCGAGGCCGGTGCTGATGACTACCTGACCAAGCCATTTCATCGGGCCGAACTCATCGCGCGCCTCAAGACGGGAAAAAGGGTGCTGGACCTGGAAAGATCGTTGAAAAAGGCCAACGAGGAAATCCGGATCATGTCGATTACAGATCCTCTTACAGGACTTTTTAACCGGGGCTACTTGATGGACCGCCTGCCCGAAGAGCTCAATAGGGCCAAACGGTATAACCACCCCCTGTCATTGGTCATCTGCGACATCGACCGTTTCAAGAATGTCAATGACACCTATGGACATCTCGCCGGCGATGAAGTGTTAAGACGCCTGGCCACCTGCCTCAAAGGCAGTGTGCGTGAGGGAATTGACTGGATTGCTCGATATGGCGGCGAAGAGTTCTTCATTGTCCTTTGTGAAACCGAACTCCAGGGCGCCATGGCGTTTTCGGAGCGGTTGCGCCGGACCATTATGACGGACCTCTCCGTGGTTTGGGAGGGCCACAGGATCAGCGTGACGGCCAGTTTCGGAATCACCAATTTCACCCCCTCCACGGATCAAGATATCTCAACCGAAGCGCTTATCAAAGAGGCCGACCGGTGTCTGTACCTGGCAAAGGAAGAGGGACGCAACAGGGTTAGAGGAGGCTGTTAGGCAAATGATTCCCAAGAAGGTCCTCGCAGTGGACAATCACCCGGTCATCCTGAAATTCATCACGCAACTTCTTTCCAAAAAAGGGCATGTTGTCAAAACGGCCGGAAACGGCCTGGAAGCGCTTAAGATCCTGGAGGACTATACCCCGGATGTGGCTTTTATCGACCTTGTGATGCCAAACATCGGGGGAGAAAAGCTATGTCAGATTATTCGCGGGATGCCGAAAATGAGAAACACCCATCTGGTGATCCTGTCCGCCCTGGCCGCCGATCCCATGGTCAGTGCCTGCGCATTCGGAGCGGATGCCTGTATCCCCAAGGGTCCTTTTTCCGAAATGGGTTCCCGCATACTCAATGCCGTGGAAAACACCCCGTCGGACGGAGCCCATGTTCCGCCGGAAAGCATGGCCGGGCTCAAGGACATTGACAGCAGCGAGGTCACCAAGGAACTGCTCTCGGTCAAACGGCATTTCGAGATCATCATGATGAGCATGTCCGAAGGCATTGTGGAACTCAATCATCATGCAACCGTTGTTTATGCAAACCCAAGCGCTCTGTCGTTGCTGGACATCTCGGAAGAAAAGCTTTTGGGGTCCTGTTTCCCGAAATTGTTTGAAGCCGACGCCAGTTGCCGAATTCAAACCGTACTTGAAGCAACCGACGGTCCCGACCCGAATCCGAGCCACCGACTCAGCGTGAGATTCAAGGAAAAAGACATCACATTAAACATCACGCCCATTCAGGACGAACAGAACAAGACCATCGTCGTTCTAAACGATATCACCCAGCAAAAGCGCATGGAAGCTCAGCTCCGGCAGGCCCAGAAAATGGAGGCCATCGGCACGCTTGCCGGAGGCATCGCCCATGATTTTAACAACCTGCTCATGGCGATACAGGGAAACATATCGCTGCTTTTACTCAAGATGAGCCCGGAAGATCCCTCCTATGAGAAACTTCAAAGCATAGAAAAACACGTCGCCAGCGGCGCCAAACTCACCAGACAACTGCTTGGGTATGCCAGAAAAGGCAAGTACGAGGTCAAACCCGTTGATCTTAATCACCTGGTCTCCGAGACGTTGGAAACCTTCGGCCGAACAAAAAAAGACATTGCTATTCATAAGGACCTGGCCCATGACCTCCATGCCGTGGAGGTGGACGAAGGCCAGATTGAACAAGTGCTGCTAAACCTTTTTGTAAACGCAGCCGGCGCCATGCCGGACGGCGGACACTTGAACTTGATCACAAGGAATGCCACCCACCTGGACATGCATCCTGACCTGTACACCCCAGAGCCCGGCGATTATGTCTTAATCCGTGTCCAGGACACGGGAACAGGCATGGACGCAGAGACAAAGAAACGCATCTTTGAGCCGTTTTTCACCACCAAGGAAATGGGGCGCGGGACCGGCCTGGGTCTGGCCTCGGCCTACGGCATCATAAAAAGCCACGGGGGTTATATCGAGGTGGACACGCAAAAACATGTGGGCACCACTTTCAATGTCTTCCTGCCGGCGAGCCGGAAGGCGATTGTTTTAGAAAAGAATCATGATTCAAGGGGAGATATCGCCCGTGGTAACGAAACCATTCTTCTTGTCGACGATGAATACATGATCCTTGATGTGGGCAAGCAATTGCTCGAGGCCATGGGATACGATGTCGTGACCGCTCAAACCGGGCAGGAAGCGGTCGAAATCTACAGCGCACAAAAGGACCAAATCGACCTGTTGATTCTCGACGTTGTGATGCCCGAGATGAATGGCGCGGATGTGTTCGAAAAGGTCAAAAAGGTCGACCCCGATGCCAAGGTCCTGCTTTCGAGCGGATATACCGTGGAAGGCCGCGCGACAGAGATCCTGGATCGGGGTTGTGACGGATTCATTCAAAAACCCTTCCAGATGGCACAACTTTCCAAAAGTATCCGGCAGGTCTTACGGCAGTAAGCCTTGCATTTACTGGCTCTGCCTTTGGTTACACGCCCAGGCCGGACTCCTTCACAATGCGCCGTCATGCACAGACCCCACAAGCCTTACACTTTCCAATTTTACAAGGGGGCGTGGTTTCTTGACGCAGGGCCTTTTTGAATTCCTGCTCCAGGTACTCTTTGATAATCCCGTGGTCGATAAAGTCCCACTGAAGCCTTTCGTGGAGTCTGCGTCTTATGTAGACAAAAAAG
>JAFDGP010000252.1 GCA_019309245.1 Deltaproteobacteria bacterium
TACAACATTAACCAGGATGTCGGGCAATGTCAATGCGCCAGTGTAAGCCCTGACGTTACATAACCAATAGGGCATTTTACAAAAAATGTCAGAAGAACACCTCATGGTGCGCCGAGATCACCGTGCTTGAAGGTCCGTATGGGCCGAACGCGATAAAAGTCCAAAAACTACCATGTCGTTTACCCTATCGTGCCCGGGTGTTTGGAACACGGGATATTGTGTCTATTGTGTGATTTGTTTCTATATGTTGTGTTTTTTTCTTGACATTCCTGGAAAGTTCATTCTATTAGCGACAGGTTTCTGGGATGTGTTCCATTTACCTTACAACAATAATAAGGAGGAACCAGCGATGACCAAGGCGGAATTGATTGAAACCATGGCAAAGGAGGCTGGAATCACAAAGGCCGCGGCCACCAAGGCATTGAATTCCTTCCAAAACTGTGTCAAAAAATCTTTGAAAAAGAAGAATGGGAAGCTTACCCTGGTAGGCTTCGGCACCTTTGCCAAGGTCCGGCGCAAGGCCAGAAAAGGGGTCAATCCCGCAACCGGAGAAAAAATCAAGATCAAGGCGCGCAATGCGGTAACTTTCAAGGCCGGTAAGGCACTAAAAGACGCGATCTAGCGTGTGTCCGTCCATAAATCGATGGCGCTTTTTCCCTGGGCCGCGCTCTATGCGGTTTTGTATCTGCGGTTCGTGGGGGATCCCGGTACTCCAGCTGAATTCTGAGGAAGAACCTTAAGGACTACGCCGGGGAATCTGGGTCGTTACAAGTTCGGAAATCAGCACCTATAAGATGGCTGCTCGGAACAGTCGCCTTATGAGGTCAAACGGGAGCCGGCGGCGCCGGGCGATAAACATTGGTTGTTTTGTGCGCCCCGCCGTCCGGCAGTGGAGAGGTGTGCGTCATGCGGTCAGCCGTTTTTGCGGGCGAATTCCTTCATAAAATCCACCAGGGTCTCAACCGCCTCTAAAGGTGTCGCATTATAGATCGAGGCCCGACAGCCCCCCACGGAACGATGGCCCTTAAGCCCGCCCATACCGTTTTGAAGCGCCTCTTCGACAAATTGTGCCTCCAAAGCCTCTGTGGGAAGCCGGAATGTGACATTCATGACTGATCGACTCTGCTTTTCCGCCGTACCGGAATAAAAGTCGGACTCATCCAGCAATGCGTAAAGAAGCGCGGCCTTTTCCCGGTTGGCGGCTTCTATTTTATCCAGTCCCCCTGCGGTTTCTTCCAGCCACTTCAGGACCAGTTGCACCACATACACGGCAAAGCACGGCGGCGTATTGAACATGGAATTCTTTTCCACAAAAGTGGTGTACTTGAGCATCGTGGGCAAGTCGGCAGGCACGCGCTCCAGCATGTCCCGTCGTATGATCACCAGGGTGACCCCGGCCGGACCCAGGTTTTTCTGGGCACCGGCATAAATCAAGCCAAACGCAGACGGATCAAAACGTCTGCTCAAAATATCTGAAGACATATCGCTTATCAGCGGGACCCCGGCAGTATCCGGAAAAGATGCCCACTGGGTTCCTTTAATCGTGTTATTTGAGGTAATATGGACATAGGCGGCATCCGGGTTAAACGTCATCTTTGCAGGGATATAGGAAAAGTTTTTGTCCTCGGACGAAGCCACCACGTTAACGCTTTTTCCTTGTATCTGGGCTTCCTTGATCGCCTTGGTGGCCCAGGTACCGGTGTTGACATAGTCGGCACTTGCGCCCTGGGGCAACAGATTCATTGGGACCATGCAAAACTGCATGCTCGCTCCGCCCTGAAGAAACAGCACGTCAAACGCCTCGTTCAGCCCCAGCAACCTCTTGACTCGACCGACCGCATCTTCGATCACATCGTCGAACCACTTGGAACGATGGCTGATCTCTGTAATCGACATCCCCGAGCCATAAAAGTCCAGAAATTCTTCCTGCACCTGTTCCAATACCGAAAGCGGAAGCGCCGCCGGGCCTGCATTGAAGTTATAGATTCGTGTCATGGCACCCTCCTTGTTGAAACACCGCCAAGGTACAAACAAGAGTCTGGGTGTGTCAAGGATAAAGCCTTTAGCGGAAACGTGCTAAAAGTCGAGTATATTGGTGTGAAACAGGGATAGGAGGAGGGCAAATCATGTTTGGAAACAGCTCTTGACAACCTGAACCTGTTGTCAGTAAAAAGATAAGGTTTTTCGGCACCCACAACAATGGTCTGAACTGCAGCCCGGACGGGTTGAGTTCCGGCCAGCCGGAAAAAATAATGGAACATTTGTCGTGAAGGTTTTGATCAGCGACAAGCTCGCAGATATCGGAATTAGAATGTTTGAAGAAGCAACCGACATTGATGTAGATGTCAAGGTCGGTTTGGATCCCGAAGCCCTCAAGGAAGTCATTGGGGACTATGACGGCCTGGTTATCAGAAGTGCCACCAAGGTCACCAAAGAAATCCTGGAGGCCGCACATCGGTTGAAAGTCATCGGAAGGGCGGGGATTGGATTGGACAATGTGGATGTGCCCACCGCTACCAAACACGGCGTGGTTGTCATGAATACGCCGGAAGGCAACGTGATCACCACTGCCGAGCACGCTATTGCCATGATGCTGGCTCTTTCTCGAAACATTCCCCAGGGGACAGCCACGCTCAAGCAGGGACGCTGGGAAAAGAAAAACCTCCAAGGCAAAGAAATCTTTAATAAAACCTTAGGGGTCCTGGGTTATGGAAGGATTGGAAGCATTGTGGCCGACCGGGCACGAGGCCTCAAAATGAACGTTATTGTCCATGACCCTTATGCCAGCCGCGACCTGGTTGAACAACAAGGCTTCGAGCTGGTTTCTCTGGAAGAGTTTTACAGGCGGTCAGATTACATCACCATTCATGTGCCCAAAATGAAAGAAACAATCAACCTGATCAATAAGGACGCTTTTGAGCAAATGAAGGCCGGGGTGATGTTGATTCATTGTGCCAGGGGCGGAATCATCAATGAGGCGGACCTGGTCGATGCCCTGCGTTCCGGCAAGGTGGCCGGCGCGGCCCTGGATGTCTTTGAAAAGGAACCTCCGGGAGCCTCACCTCTTTTCGAATTCGACAATGTGATCTGCACGCCTCACCTGGGCGCCTCAACTGTGGAGGCGCAAACCAACGTGGCTGTGGCTGTGGCCGACCAGATGATTCGGTATCTTCAGACCGGCACAATCGTCAACGCCGTTAACGTGCCGTCTGTGACCGGCGAATTGCTCACCAAGTTGCAGCCCTACCTGAGCCTGGCGGAAAGGATGGGAAGCCTGCATGCCCAGCTTGCCGTCGGAGCGGTTGAAGCCGTAACGATTGCTTATTCCGGCGATTTCGCGGACCTCGACATGGCTCCGGTTACAACCGCGGCACTCAAAGGACTCCTGACACCCGTGCTCACAGACGAGGTCAACTTCGTGAACGCCCCGGTAATTGCAAAGGAACGGGGCATTAAGGTCACAGAATCTCGTAATGTGGAATCCGAGGACTATACAAATCTTATTACGATCGCAATAACGGCTTCTGATGGCACGAATACCGTGTCCGGGACGATTTTCGGAAAACATGAACCCAGAATCGTCCGGATCAACGACTTCCGGTTGGAAGTCTATCCTGAAGGCCACCTGCTGTTAATCCATAACGTTGACAAGCCCGGGGCCATCGGAAGCATTGGGACCACCCTGGGACAGCACAACATCAATATAGCCCGGATGCATGTTGGACAGGAAAAAGGCGGCGAGCGCAACGTGATTTTTATAGACACCGATATCCCGGCCCCTGCCGATGTCCTGGAAGCACTGCGTGCCCTGCCCTTGGTCAAGTCCGTCATCCCGCTGGAGCTGTAGCCCGACTCCCCCGGCACATACGGCCTCACACGGTGCCCGCAACGATTTACCTTTCCCTCTTAAGAAACTCAACTCAAATTGCGGCTCACGCATTGAGAACAATACGTGTGTTTTGGGACAAAAAACTTTAAAAGATAATCATGAAAGATTGAACGCACGAAATAAAAAAATTGAGGCTTTCGTGTTTTCGTAATAATTTTTTTGGCTCCGGCTCGTCCGGCTTGCAAATTAAGACCTTTAATTTGAGAGTTTCTTTCATAAATAAGTCCAAGGCCAAGTGCCAGGTATCAGGTGCTAGCTTGACAATACACGGGAAAGACCCTATATGTATGACATTCTGTAACCTTTTGTTTTTTTGTGAAGCCTGGCCACCTCAGGCAAAAAAACAATGCGCGGAAGCAGTCGCACTTCCACGGTCAGTTCCGCGCAGAGCGAGCGAGTTGCAAGGATAACAATCGCCGGTTGTTTCGGGAGGAGGACATGGAAGAACAAGAAAAAGGGTTCATTATCAAGGACAAACGCACGTTTTCATCGGACACTGGAAAGCCCCGGGACGATAAAAACCAGGGACCTGAACAAAGACAAGACGCCGAACAACAGCGCGGCCCCGGCGAAGAGAAAGCAGGGCCCGACACCCAGGAAGAAATCCCCCTGCCCGAGGTCAATTTTTCTACATTTATTTTCTCCATGAGTTCGTCCGCGCTTCTCCACTTTGGCGAAGTCCCGGACCCTGCAACAGGTCGCAAGAATAAGAACCTTCCGATGGCCAAACATACCATCGACATTCTGGGCATGCTGGAGGAAAAGACCCGGGGCAACTTAACCGAAGACGAAAGCCAGCTGTTAAAGAATATCTTGTATGATCTTAGAATGCGCTATGTGAAAGAGACCACCTGATCCGGTCCCCGCCCCGGACAGGCTCAACACGAAAGGAGACCTGGAATGAAACCGAGGATCACCCCGCGTACCGTGCGGCACGCTGGAACGGCGGCGGCATGGATTTGCTTGGTCGCTGTTTTGCTGCTGACCCCGAACATCGGAGTACTCAACAAGACTTCAGCCGCAACACCAGCGTCAGCAATGCTGGTTCCCGACAGCTTTTCCCAGGTCGCTGAGGCGGTCAACCCGGCTGTCGTTAATATCAGCACGGAAAGGGTGATCCAGGGTAGTGCCGGCCCGGCCTTTAGGCACTTTCAGAGCCCTTTTGGCAAGGATGACCCATTCCATGATTTCTTTGAACGTTTCTTCGGAGACATGCCCCGGCGCCAATTCAAGCAACGAAGCCTTGGATCGGGTTTTATTATCGACAAAAAGGGCTACATTGTGACAAACAACCATGTGGTTGAAAATGCGGACAAAATCAAAGTGAAGCTCAATAACGGCAAGGAGGTCCCGGCGCAAATCGTGGGCAGGGACCCGAAGACCGATATCGCCTTGTTGAAGGTAAAAAAACTCCGCAATGTGGGGGTTGCCAAACTGGGGGACTCCGATGCGCTCAAGGTAGGAGAATGGGTGGTGGCTATCGGAAGCCCGTTCGGCCTGGAACATACGGTCACTGCAGGCATTGTAAGTGCCAAGGGCCGTGTAATCGGCTCCGGGCCCTACGACGATTTTATTCAAACCGATGCCTCCATTAACCCGGGCAACAGTGGTGGCCCCCTGGTGAACATGCAAGGCGAGGTGGTGGGAATTAATACGGCGATCGTCTCCAGGGGCGGCGGAAATGTGGGCATCGGCTTCGCCATTCCGATCAACCTTGCCCGAGATATTATTGAACAGCTCAAGACCTCGGGATCCGTCACCCGTGGGTGGTTGGGGGTAAGCATTCAAGATGTGACCCCCGAGCTGGCTGAATATTATGGCCTGAAGGAACCCAAAGGGGCCATCGTGGGGGAGGTCTTTGAGGGGGATCCGGCAGACAAAGCGGGAATCCAGGCAAAGGATGTGATTGTGGAAGTCGATGGCAAGAAAATCCATAACAGCAGGGACCTGTCACGCATCATTGCAGCGGTTCCTGTGGGCAAAAAGGTCGATGTTACAGTCCTCAGGAACGGCAAGAAGCGCACCTTTGACATTAAGATCGCAAAACGCACCGAAGACAAGGAAAAGGCTGCGACCCGCGGCGGCCAGGAAACGGAACTGGGCATGACCGTGTCTCCGTTGACCCGCGAGCTGGCCAGGCGTTACGGGTTGCCCGAAGGCGAAGGCGTGGTCGTGGTGGCCGTTGAACCGGGCAGTCCCGCCGCTGAGGCTGATGTGCAGGAAGGGGACCTGATCCTGGAGATCAATCATAAGTCCGTGACATCCCTCAAAGACTACCAACGTTAT
>JAFDGP010000017.1 GCA_019309245.1 Deltaproteobacteria bacterium
GTGGGCCTTTTTGACGAACAGATGGCTGCGTGCGAGGACTATGATTTGAGGTTGAGAGTTGCCTGCCGATTTCCCATCTACTTGATTGATCGACCCATGGTCATCAAGCGGGCAGGACACGATGACCAGCTCTCAAAGACACCAGCCCTGGACAAGTTGCGGATTTATGCACTGGTAAAGATCCTGGCCGAACCGACCGAAACAGGGCTCACCGCGGCCCAGCGGCAAGTGGCAATAAAGGCCCTGGTAAACAAATGCAGCATCTACGCCGGAGGATGCCTCAAGCGGGGGCGCCGAGAGGAAGCCGAGGCCTATTTGCGACTTAAGAAAACCTATGAACAGGAACTTCTCGGCGTCACCGCCCCGGCCGGCGGTAACCACCGCCATCGCTCTGGAACAGGACAGTGAAATGGGGACTCTGATTCTGGACAGCCTTTTGACAATCGTGGCTGCCGGCTTGTTGTGGAGGGGTTCGGAGTGGGTTGTTGACGCCTCAGTCCACATCGCCCGCAGGCTGCGGGTCTCGGATCTGGCCATCGGATTGACCGTGGTGGCCATCGGAACGTCTGCTCCTGAGTTCGCCGTAACAATCAATGCGGCCATTCGCGGACTGGCGGATCTTTCGGTCAGCAATGTGGTTGGTTCAAACATCTTCAATCTCGGGTTCATCCTGGGAGGATGCGCTGTGGTGCGTTCTATCAGAACCTCTCCGGCCATGGTGTGGAGAGACGGGGTGTTTCTGCTCTTCATGTCCGGGGTCCTGGTATTTTTCCTCGCCGATCTGACCTTGACTCCAAAAGAAGGGCTGGTGCTTTTTGTTTGCCTGGTTGCTTATGTCATTCTGCTTTTTTGGCGAAGGACACCGGTCGGTGACACGGATCACGGTGAAAAAGCCACGTGGAAAGACATTCCCGTCCTGCTGGTCGGTATTGCGGCAGTGGTAGGAGGCGGCCACCTGCTGGTGTGGTCGGCCACGGGTCTTGCCCGGAATCTCGGCCTGTCCGAGTGGGTCATCGGGGTGACTATCGTTGCAGCCGGCACGTCCGCACCTGAATTTGCCACGTCACTCATGGCCGCCGTAAAAGGTCGGTATGCCATGTCCATCGGAAACCTGATCGGAAGCGACCTGTACAATCTTCTCGGTGTGTTGGGCCTGGCGGGCATGCTGGGGCCGCTTCACATCGACGCGGCGGGCTTGCAGAGCCTCTATCTATTGGTCGTGATGGTCGCCCTGGTAATTATCTTTATGAGAACCGGCTTTCGTGTAACCCGCACCGAGGGTCTGATCCTGATCGCTATCGGTGTGATCCGGTGGATTTTCGATTTTTCCGGATAGCACGAATTCAATGGTGGACGGGTCTGCCGTGACGTTCAAAGTGCTGATAGGCTTGATACATGAACGTCCTGATGGCGGTTTCCCGTCCCGGCTGAAACGTGCCGTCATAAGGAGCATCTAGGTATGGAATCCTGCGTCCGGTGATAACGGGCTTGATGATGGAAGAGGTTACCGTACTGGGCATGCAGGTAAACGGATACACGTTGACCACTCCGTTGAATCCTTGCTGAACATACGCCATGATTCCCGCAATGCTCAGGCAAGCCTCGGTCCCCAAAGAAAACGAGTAGAGCCCGCTTTTTTCCAGCATCTTGTCCAGATGGCTTACCCGGTGATCGGAGGCCACGTCCATAATAGTGCGAACTCGCCTGTAAGCCTTGTCCCGTTTGAGATACTGATAACACAGATCTCCTCCATAACGCAGCAGTTGCTTCAAAAACGCTTTGGCTTTGTCAAACCGGAATAGCTTCAAACTGTTCTCGAGCCCGATTCGGGCGTCTCTGACTTTGTCATAGGTTGTAAAATCTACCCATTCCGTGATGGACGCGTTGACAACCTCGGCACCGTAGTGCTCCAGCATCCTGATAATATCCTGGTTGGATCGGACATGACTCCGCAAGTAAATCTCGCCCACAATTCCGATCAGCGGCTTTTGGTCAATCGCAGGATCGATAATCGACCGTCCCTTTCGAACGATCGACTCCAGGGCGTCCAGGATCTTGTCAAAATCCAAACGTTTCCCCCACGCTTCAAAGGTGTGCGCCATGGCCCTCATGGATTCTTCAATGAATCGGTCCGCGGCCCCCGGCTCTCGCTCATATGGCCTGATCCTCCACAGGAGCCGGTCGAGCACATCTCCGATAACCATGGAAAAATAGGCGACCTTGCGAAGCTGTCCGGCACGTTCACGTTCGATCAGGCCTTCAACCGAATATGAATTGTCGGTCGTTAAAGAAGCAATTTTTAGTGTCCTTAATTCCGGAAAACTGTCCAGCACAATGCGCTGGTACTTGTTGTACATTCCGAAGCGGCATGGACCGGTTGACTCGGGCATGAAGTAGACATAATCGGACGGCTCAAAACGGGAGCCGAGCCGCGCCTTTTCCTTTTCGATAAAATGCAGAATGTCCCCGGTGGTCACCTGGCAGGGGAAACATTCTTTTCCAGAGGTAAAGGCCTTTCCAAGATCAAGGCCCTCATAGGTTTCCATAACCAGTGCGTCGATTCCAAAGCTTCTGAGGGCTCCCGCAAGCAAATGGGCTCCAATTCTGTTCATCTCGGGAATCAAGAACTTGCGACCGCGCAAATTGAACCGGCCCACATTCTCCGAAAGGGACCGAAATGTCTGACCGTCCGCCACGTGCATGCCTGCCTCCTTGCACCTAACCCCTTTAAGTTTCAGAGTTTCTTTCATAAATGAGTCCTAAGGGCGAGGCCTTGGTATCCGCTACTAAATGTAGCACAAACACCATGAGAATCCGATGAACGGGCGCATACGCCCGCCGAGTGTCTCTTATCCGGAGCCGACGTGTCTGGCCTTTGGATATCCGAGCGCCCGACGACTGTGCATGGTATTTTCGATGACGTTTTTAAAGGCCTCCAGCCTCGTCATCATGCCGGCCACGGCGCTGTGTTCATCCAGTTCAAGGATGAGATAGGGCTTATCTTCCATCACGTATTTGTAGAAATGCTCAAGAAAAGAATCCGCACCACAACTGAAATTGGTCATATGCAGTCCGAAATAATGGGGATGTTGTTTGATCTTCTTCGCTGTCCTGAGGATCTGAGCCCCCAGGCCCCAGTACATGGATGGAAAATCGGAAAGATCCACTTCCGACACATCAATGAAGTCCATAGGCAGGGCTTTGACGCCGATTTTTGCAAGGTTGTGTCCGAGCCGGAGGTTGAGCCGTTCATCGTACAAATTATAAGGCCGCCCCGTCACCACCACCAGTGGTGCGCCGGGATCGTGGGCGGTTATAATCCTGCGTCCCCTTTCCCACATCGCCTCAACAAATTCGCCCTGCCTTTCAAGCCCATATTCAAACGCCGACCTGATTTTTTTTCTGCTCACTCCGAGTGCGGGGGTCAATATCTCGGACAAGACCAGGGCAAGCGTGTCGGGGTCTTGTTTCAAGTGAAGGATTGGGTTCCAGATCGCCCCCCGATCCAGCCCCAGGGCACTCTGAAGCATGTAGGAATTCGATTGCACCAGGGGACAATAATAGCCGGTCTCGCCTTCCTGCGGGGTAGGTATATCAATGATGGTCGGCAAGAACACATAGCGGGTCCGGCCGGCAAGCACCCGGGCATGCCCATGAGAAACCTTGATGGGATAACAGGTCTCCGCTATCATGGTCTCAATGCCAAGGCTTGAAATACGACTATTGGTCGGTGGTGTCAGCACGAGCCTGAGGCCCAGTTGATCAAAAAAATGGGCCCATAATACGGCGCTCTGGTGCGTGTACAATGCCCTTTGCATCCCCACTGTGGCACGTCCGTCCACCTCCAGTAAGGGCCCGTCTTGAAGTTCCTCGAACAGTCCGGACATATGGGTTTGCCACAGCATCTGACGGAGTTGAAACGTGTTTTCCTCGCTTCTTCGCCTGCGGCCTACGGACTCATAACGGCCGCACTCGCCCCCCCAGATGCTTCGGCGTCCATCGAAATCGTAAATTTTCAGCTTGCACCGGTTGTGGCAGTTTGGATCCGCACGGCACACCTTCTCCCGATATACCATTCGATCATTGATGGCACTGTCCAATCCCCGAAAAATACTTTTGCCGCCTCGCCCACGGCGGGCCATGTGTTCATGCACGCTCACCGCTGCCCCGAAAGCACCCAGCACCTCCCGATGTTTGGGGACCAACAAGGGACGCCCAAGCACGTTTTCAAAGGCGGCCACCACCGCTTTATTCAAAGAAGGGCCTCCCAGAAACATGATGCGCCGGCCGATTTTGCGTTTTCCCACCACCCGGTTGAGGTAATTGTGCACGATCGCGTAACACAACCCCGCGATTAAATCCCGCCTGTCCGCACCTTTCTGGTGGTAGGACACCAGATCGGATTCCATGAACACCGTACATCGCTCAGCCAGTTTTACGGGATGGCGGGATGACAACGCGATCTCTTGAAATTCATCTACGATGTTGATGCCGTACTTGCTGGCCAATTCATGAAGAAAACTGCCGGTGCCGGCCGCACAGACTTTATTCATATCAAAATCAAGCGGATAGGTGTTGGCGATAAAGATATACTTAGAATCCTGCCCACCGATCTCGAAAATCGTATCGATGGACTCATCGATCTCTATGGCCCCCCTGGCATGGGCGGTAATTTCGTCAATGATCAGGTCCGCATTCAGAAAGTCTCCCACCACGTTTCTTCCCGATCCGGTGGTCGCGGTGCCCAGGATCTCGATCTGGTCCCCGACGGCATCACGAATCGTACGCAACAGTTTCTGGGTAACCTCCACAGGTTTGCCCTGGGTATGGACATAGCTTTTGTGGATGATTTCATGATCTTCGGTAATCAAGGCGTATTTGGTCGTGGTCGAACCAATATCGATGCCCAAATAGACCGGGATCGTTCTGTGGAAGAACCGTCCTCGAATCTCGTTGTCCGGGGGAAATGCCGTTAACCTGAGCTCCAGTTTCGGAGCGGACGGCAAGGGCTCACCCTGGTTACCGTTGCCCGCCGCCAGCTGCTCCATGTCCACATCGTTTTCAATCGCCAGATCAACCGCACGAAGTGCTACTCCCAAAGCCCCCACCGTGGTGTTGTATTGTGGCACGATCAGGCCGGGGAAATAGCGTCTAAACGCCCGTACTTGAAGGGCATTCATGGATAGACCGCCGACAAATATCACCGGCGTTTGAAGCACCCGGTTTCCCACTATGGTACTGATATAGTTTCTGGCGTTTCCAACGTGAAGCCCATAGATAATATCCTCCAGTTTTTCACCTTTGTTCTGAAGGTGAATCATGTCTGATTTGGTGAACACAGTGCACCGGCAGGCCACATTGGCCGCGGAAGTGCTTTTGGCGCCCAATGCGATAAAATCCGAAAGGATCGCGTCGATCCGTTCCTGGGAAATGTCGGCATCTCGGTCATAGATGGACATTGCCAGCCGTTGCGCCTGCTGGTCGATAAATGAGCCCGTACCCGAGGCGCAAGGGCCGTTCATGTTGAAGTATTCGAGTTCCCATCCGTTTGTGCCGTGACCGACCTGAAACAGGGCCGTCTCTTGTCCCCCCATCGAGATGACGGTCCGAACATCCGGCTGCACCCATACGGCGCCGAGCACTTGAGAGATGGTTTCAAACTCATAGAATCCCCCTGAGGCCTGGCTGATCTTGCGCCCATGGTTGCCCGTAAACGCAACCGCTGCGATGGAATCTCGGTCCACGGCTTTGTTCACTTCGCGAATGAGCTCTAAGATGGCAGATTCCACTTTGCCGAAGTGCCGCCTGTACGGCGCCTCATAGACAACCTCTTTAGCCTGGTTGACCACGACCCCATTGACACTCACGGAACCTGCATCAATGCCGACATAGTATCGATTAGATCGGTTGTTCGCCCTTGACATGACGGCACCTCACACTGGACGTATGATCAATTTTCGGTTTTTGAACCCCTCCTTCGCTCACCCACACTTATTGTTCCTATCTGTCTATCGCCGATCTTCTTCCTGTGTCAAGGGATGATGACTGGGTGAAAACCAAATCTGCCCGCTCCGTAATAATTGGGGCGATCGCTTGAGAAGACCTTCCGCGGCCTGTCACGCGCCGGCATTACGGCTTTTCTTCCTTGACAAAAGCGCCTTTCTGGTTCATATCACAACAAAAAGGCCTTTGCCCCGTCATTAAAGAAAAGACGGATCACCTTACCGCCAACATCACTGTTTTTGACACGATGAGTCTTGAGTTATGACCGAAAACAAGCAACGGCGCAAAATTTTAATCAACGCGGTTGACCCTGAAGAGTGCAGAATCGCCCTAGTCCGAGGTGGTCGCCTGGACAATTTCAGCATTGAAACCACGGCGGGGGAACTCACCCGTGGCAATATTTACAAAGGTCTCGTCACCCGTATCGAGCCCAGTCTCCAGGCCGCCTTTGTCAATTATGGTGCGGAAAAGAACGGTTTTTTGCAACAGCGTGAAATTCACAGCGATTATTTCGTGGACCGAGAAGATTCCACAAAACCGGCAAGTCATTCCATTACACATCTGATCGAACCGCGGCAGGAACTGCTGGTCCAGATCACCAAAGAGCCCGTCATGAATAAAGGGGCCATGCTGACGACGTTCATCTCTTTGCCGGGTCGTTATGTGGTGCTGATGCCGGGCGGAAAAGGTGCCGGTGTGTCACGAAAAATTGAGGATGACAAAGAGCGTCAGCGTCTTAAAGATATTGTCACCTCCTTGAAGCTTCCGGACGGTTTCGGTGTCATTGTCCGCACCGCTGGAAATCATCAAAAGAAACGCGCAATATCCAAAGATATCCGGTACTTGCTCAGGTTGTGGAAAAATATCCGGAAACAGGCCCTTGCCAGAAAGGCCCCGTGTCTTCTTTACAAAGAACGTCATTTGGCCATTCGCGCAATTCGCGATCGCTTTACCTCGGATGTCAATGAAATCCTCATCGACAACCCCGAGGTCTTCAAGGATGTCAAGGAGTTCATGCGCATCGTCTCGCCCAAACACGCCAAGGCGGTCAAACTTTACAAAGATCCGCAGCCCATGTTCACCAAGTACGGGCTGGAAGACCAAATCGCGTCGATCTTCGCCAGTCGCGTTGCGCTGCCATCGGGCGGACACATCGTCATCAGCCCGACGGAAGCCCTTGTCGCCATTGACGTCAATTCCGGGAAGTCCACCAGTGAGGGCTCAATGGAGAAAACCGCCTTTGCCACCAACATGGAAGCCGCCCCGGAAATTGCCAGGCAGCTGAGGCTTAGAGACCTGGGGGGCTTAATTGTTATCGATTTTATTGACATGCGCGACCGCAAGCACAAACAGGATCTGTTTAAGACGATGAAGGAACATACCAGGCTCGACGAGGCTCGAATCAGCGTCGGCACGATCTCAAAGTTCGGTCTTATGGAGCTCGCCCGTCAGAGGATCAGCGCCTCCATTGAATACGGCAGCTTTATCGCATGCCCGCACTGTCATGGGAAGGGACGGATCCCGTCCGCGGAGAAACTGGCCCTGGATTTTATGAGAAGGTTGCGTTCGGAGATCCTGAAAAACGCCGCTGTCCAGGTCAAAGGCATCGTTCCGGTTAATGTGGCGGACTACCTGCTTAACAAAAAGCGCAAGGAACTCCTGGAGGTGGAAACACGGCAGAATGTGGCCATTGTGATCGAAGGAGACCCCCACCTGTCCCCCGGAGAAAGTCGAATTATCCACGAAAAGTAAACGCTGGCGCGCCGAAAAGGGTTGACCCGTCCATGGATTTCCTGATACACCCCGGCCCTATTGTGCAACCCATACACCAACAAAGGATTGTTACATGACCTGGGATACGTTTGTAAATTTGTTGTTCTCCATTCTGGAAGGCCAGACCGGGCTTTTTCATCTTCACTATAAACTGCTGATCATGTGGGCGATTGCCCTGTTTTTCATCTATCTGGCCATCGCGAAGAAATATGAACCGTTGTTGCTGTTGCCCATCGGTTTCGGCATCTTTATCGTCAACTTTCCAATGACTCCCTTGATGGGTATGGACGATCACGGCAATCGCGAGCTTTTCAACATATTCTATCACTATGGCGTGGAGTGGGAGGTCATCCCCTGTGTCATCTTCCTCGGGCTTGGTGCGATGACGGACTTCGGCCCCCTGATCGCGAACCCCAAGACCCTGGTCATTGGCGCCGGCGCACAACTTGGGGTTTTTATCACTTTTCTGGGGGTATTGCTCTTCGGTTTTACTATGAAAGAAGCCGCCTCCGTGGCGATCATCGGTGGGGCTGACGGCCCCACCACCATTTACCTGACGGCCAAGCTCGCTCCCAACCTGCTGGGGGCCAATGCTCTTGCGGCCTATTCTTACATGGCCATGGTTCCGTTGATCCAGCCACCCATCATGAAACTTTTGACCACGAAACAGGAGCGCGCTATCGTCATGAAGCAGCTCCGTCCGGTTTCGAAGCGGGAAAAAATCTGTTTCCCCTTGATCGTGGCGGGTGTGATTGCACTCCTGGTCCCGGCAGTCACACCGCTGATGGGGATGTTTATGTTTGGAAACTTCATGCGTGAAAGCGGCGTTGTCGATCGACTCACAGGGTCGGCCCAGGGTTCGTTGATGAATATTGTTACCATCTTTTTGGGCATCTCGGTCGGGGCGACCATGCAGGCCGACAAGTTCCTGACCGCCAAGCCGTTGTTGATCTTCACGTTCGGGCTACTTGATTTCGCCGTATGTACGGTAGGAGGCATTCTGACCGTCAAGATCATGAATCTCTTTTTAAAAGAGAAAATGAATCCGCTGATCGGATCCGCCGGTGTGTCGGCGGTTCCCATGGCGGCCAGGGTTACTCAGACCGTGGGTCAGAAGGAAAACCCCGGAAACTTTTTGCTCATGCATGCCATCGGACCCAATCTGGCCGGTGTCATCGGCAGTGCATCCGCCGCGGGGATGCTCATTGCCATGTTCGGGTAATTGCTCTTCGGCGTTGTCTGTGCCGGAATTTTGGGAAAGGGGAAAAATCGATGGAAGCGGTTGATTGGGGATACGCTATCTCTACATTGGTCATTCGCTTTGTGGGCATTTTTATCGTCCTTGGCGCCCTTCAAATCGTCATGCAGATCACAGGCAGGATCTTTGCACGAATGGATGCCCGGGAGGGGATACAGCCACCTCATGCACTCAAGCCCCCCTCAGATGCCTTAAGCGATGCTGAGGCGGCGGCCGTGGGAATCGCCCTTCATTTGTATAAGAAATAACGGACCGCCAAAGCCAAAATCTTTATTATCAGCGAAATCCGGACGCCGGCAACGTGTTGACATGGGGGGGGTAATCCTGTAACTAGTTTCCATCCATACTAAATAGCCCTTTTTTTCTCCGAGCGGCGTTCACCGCGGGTTGCGAGACCTTTGAAAAATGTTCAATTTTGGTCAAGTTCAAGAATGGCGATCCGACTCAGGCGCACCAAGTACGCCTCGGCGGATATTTCACCTTAACGTTGCATAAACAACATGGCCGACAGTCCTCAAAAGCAACATTTATCCGTCTTGGTTGTGTTGGCCTTTTGCTGTGTGGTTGCCCTCGGCCTGATCGCGTGGTTGGTCGGCAGCCGTTCATCACGGGTGCTGAAACACAATCCTGCACCCGCCGAGCAGACCCGACCTACACCGATGGAGCCTGAAACGGTTATTGATTTCGGCAAAATTCAGAAACATGAAGACAAAGCCCTTGCCGAGTTGATGAAAGAACGCAAGGCACCCTACGGGGTGGACAAGAGTCTGGATATGATCGTCAAATCCGATGAGTCTATCAAGGTCGGCGGCAAGACCGTCCCCATGAAAAAGATCCTGGATCAGGTCCGTTTGAGCAATGGAGAAATTCTGGAAACGGACCTGGAATCCGGAAGAGCAAAGGAAGAACGCCGCGATTACGGCATTCATGTGGTCCAGCCCAATGAAAACATCTGGGATATTCATTTCAAGTTGCTCAGGGATTACTATGACCACAAAGGCATCCATGTGTCTCCTCTGGCAGATGAGCCGGATCGCGGAGGCCGCAGTTCCGGTGTGGGCAAAATCTTGAAGTTTTCCGAACACATGGTGCACATCTATAACCTCAAGGAACACAAACTCGAATCCGATCTGGATCAGATCTATCCACTGACCAAAATCGTGATCTATAACATGTCCGATATATTTGCCTTGCTGGACCGTATCGACTATACGGATATCCAGCGCATTGAATTCGATGGAGAGACCCTCTGGTTGCCGGCACAGCCGTAAGAAATATAGATGGGATACGCTGGCCTGAAGAAAACGCGATTCTGATGATCAAACGCTATACTCGAAAAGCCATGGGACGGATTTGGACGGAAGAAAACAAGTTCCGGACATGGCTCGATGTGGAGATTCTGGCTTGTGAGGCCCTGGCTCGATCCGGAGAAATCCCCAAAAAGGCGTTGGCCAATATCAAGAAAAAAGCCCGGTTCTCCATCAAGCGCATTGAGGCCATCGAGGCCGAAACCCGGCATGATGTGATTGCCTTTTTAACCAACGTCGCGGAAAACGTCGGCCCGGATGCCCGTTATATCCACCTGGGTCTTACCTCTTCGGATATCCTGGATACCGCCATGGCGGTTCGCCTGGTCCAGGCCTCCAAAATCATCTTGAAAGACTGCGACACGTTACTGGCGGTCCTGAAGAAAAAGGCCCTGGCTCACAAATACACGGTGATGGTCGGTCGTTCACACGGCATCCACGCCGAGCCGATCACCTTCGGTCTTAAGCTCGCCCTGTGGTATGAAGAAATGCGCCGAAATCGCAGGCGTATGGAGCAGGCAAGAAAAACTGTGGCGGTCGGCAAGATCTCCGGCGCGGTCGGCACCTTTGCCAACGTGCCGCCACAGGTGGAGGCCTATGTGTGCAAAAAGCTGGGGCTACGGCCCGCATCCATTTCCACACAAATCATTCAGAGAGATCGTCACGCGGAGTTCTTTACCACCTTGGCCATTATGGCGTCCAGCATAGAAAAAATTGCAGTCGAAATCAGGCACCTTCAAAGAACTGAGGTCCTGGAGGCTGAAGAACATTTTGCAAAAGGGCAAAAAGGCTCTTCGGCAATGCCGCACAAACGCAACCCAATTGCTTCTGAGAACTTGTCCGGCCTGGCGAGACTGGTCCGGTCCAATGCAGCTGCTGCTCTCAACAATGTCGCGCTGTGGCATGAAAGAGATATCAGCCATTCTTCGGTGGAACGGGTTATCGTGCCGGATACAACGATCCTCATTGACTATATGTTGCACCGGCTCACCAATATCATCCGTGACCTGGTTGTCTACCCGGAACGCATGAAACGAAACCTGGATTTGACAAAAGGCCTGATTTTTTCCCAACAGGTCCTCCTGGCCCTGGCCAGACACGGCGTAAGCCGGGAAAACGCTTATAAGATGGTCCAAAAACAGGCCATGAAGGCCTGGAAGACAAATAAGGACTTCAAGGCCTTCATTGAAAAGGACGCCGACATCGCAAAGCACCTGAGCAAAGAGGAGATCGAGCGGATATTTGATTTGGAGGTCCAGCTCCGCCATGTGGATACCATATTTGCCCGGGTCTTTGGTGGGAAAGATGACGGGCACCATGCTTCGTAACGCGCTCAAGCCAAGCGTGATATGCCTTATCGCGGCCCTTGCCGTACAGGCCACGGGTTGCAGCAGGATAAGTCGACTTGCGAGCGGATCGGATACATATCGAACCACGACTTACAAGGGCGTGGTTGATCGCTGGACCAGACAGGCCCGTATCCAGCACGGACTTCAGGTGGACCTAATTGTTTCGGTGACTTTCAAGTCAAAGGCGTTCCGGCGGGCCTATGCAGAGGAATATGCCCAGGCATACCAATTGCGTCCTTTCGAAAAAGAGCGGTTTACGGCGGACCAGCTCCATGTGGCGGACCTGAGCCATGATTTTTTGATGGCTGCTTTTGTACCCGAAAAAAAATGGGATGAGTTTGACAAACCGCAGTCGATGTGGAAGCTTTATCTGGTGAATGACGATAACGAACGGGTCAGCCCCTTTGAGGTGAGAAGACTCAGGAAAAAAGATGCGCTGATTGCTCATTTTTTTCCTTATGTCACACCTTGGAAGTCCGTCTTTTTGGTAAGATTTCCCTGTCGTATTTCTGAAACCGGCCGGGCCGTCATCGGGCCGAAGACCAAGCATGTCACCCTGGTGGTGACCAGCGTTCTGGGCACAGTGGAAATGCACTGGACCGTGGATCATTCCGGTGGAACAAAGGCGGCGGGTTGTTCACGGATCCAAAAACAAAAAGTTTCGGCTTTGTTTTTTTAAGTCATAGCAGATGGACTTTTTACAAAGCCGTCGATATTGTCCGAAAGGATTTGAAAAAAAACAGGAGGTATCAAACATTGTACAACTTCGCTTACGCCATGGGCGCCGGAGGAGGCGGCTCACAAGCCGGGGGAGGCGGATTCGGGGCCTTTGTGCCTTTGATTCTGATGTTCGTCATCTTCTATTTTCTGCTCATCCGCCCCCAACAAAAAAAACAAAAACAGCATCGGGAAATGATCGCCAACCTGAAAAAAGGGGATCGGGTAATTACCAGTGGTGGTCTGTATGGACGAATCACCGGCATTACCGACGCCGTTGTGACCCTGGAAATCTGTGAAAAGGTCCGGGTTAAGGTGGCGCGCGCCAATATCGCCGGCCTGGCCCAGACCGAGACCGCTCCGGCGAAAAGTACGTAATCTGGGAGTGTCCAGGCAGTATAGGATGTCTCCGTCGAAGGTCTCGAAGGGCGCTTTGTGCGCCAGGCAGGTTTTGTGGAAAAAGGAATATAAAAAACAAGGAGTCCATGGTTGAAACGTTTCAAGTGGAAATTGTTACTGGTTTTTGGAATCACGGCAGTGGCATGTCTGTATGTGGTCCCGTCTGTGAGTCCCAATTTGCCTCAATGGTGGATGCAAAGCGGTCTTCTCCCTACTGAAAAGATTCATTTAGGTCTGGATCTTCAGGGCGGAATCCATCTGGTTCTTGAAGTGCAGACGGACAAGGCGGTTGAAAGCCGCCTCGAACGCACGGCCGACGATCTGCGAGCGGCTCTCAGAGTAGCCAAGATCCACCCGGTCCGCATCGAACGACCCAATGCCCTGCAAATCTCTGTCCATATCCCGGATCCGGAAAAGGTGTCTGCCTTTGATGTGTTGCTGGACAAAGAATTCCAATCTCTGCGCGTTGTGTCCAGAAACGCCCGGCAAGGGGGAGGCATAACCGTGGTCCTTGACTTTCCAGCCAAAGAGATCGCCTACATCCGAGACATGGCCACAAGACAGGCAATGGAGACCATTCGCAACCGTATCGACCAATTCGGCGTCAGCGAACCGGATATTCGACGCCAGGGCAAGGACCGGATCCTCATTCAACTGCCCGGTGTCAAAGACCCCGAACGGGCAAAGAAGCTCATTGGCAAGACGGCGCGCCTGGAATTTAAACTGGTCGATGAAGAACATGACGTTCGAGAGGCTGTTAAAGGCCATGTCCCGCCCGGAGATCAGCTCCTGTATCAGGTCGTTGTGGACAAGGCCACCGGCAGAACGAAAAGGACCCCCTTTCTCGTCAAAAAACGGTCCTACTTGACCGGCGAATATCTCACCGACGCACGGGTCCAGATCGATTCCCGGTACAGTGAGCCATACGTGTCTCTGGACTTCGACAAGAAGGGGGCTCGACTGTTCGAGCGAATCACCGCCGCCAATGTCAAAAAACGCCTCGCTATTGTTTTGGACAACATTATCCACTCAGCCCCGGTTATCCAGGAAAAGATCAGCGGTGGGCGGGCCAGGATCACGGGCAGCTTTTCCACAGAAGAAGCCCATGATCTGGCAATTGTGTTACGTGCCGGTGCCCTGCCCGCCCCCGTCCGGATTCTCGAAGAACGTACGGTGGGCCCGTCGCTCGGGCGTGATTCCATTCACAAGGGTCTGGTCTCCATGTGGATCGGGGGCCTTCTGGTGGTCCTGTTTATCGCGATTTATTACAAAGGCGCCGGCATTATCGCCAATATGGCACTGGTATTGAACATTGTTTTGATCGCAGCCGGCCTGGCCGCCTTTCAGGCGACCCTGACCCTGCCAGGCATGGCAGGCATTATCTTGACCATCGGTATGGCCGTAGATGCCAATGTGATCATCTTTGAACGCATCCGGGAAGAAATCCTTCTCGGCAAGACTCCCAGAGCAGCTGTGGACGGGGGCTATGCCAAGGCTACATTGACCATCCTGGACGCCAACATTACCACGTTGATTGCCGCCGTGGTCCTGTTTCAATTCGGCACAGGCCCGGTAAAGGGCTTTGCCGTGACCCTGAGTATCGGTATCGTGGCCAGTCTTTTTACCGCGATCATCGTCTCCAGACTGATTTTTGACTACTTTGTGTATGAACGCCGGATCCGACAGCTCAGTATCTAATTTGCCGGTCCGAATTCTTTACAGGAAGGAATCAACAAACCGTCCATGCAACTGATCAAACCAGGAATCAACATCGACTTTATCGGCAAAACAAAGATCGCCTTTGCGGGATCCTTGTTGCTGATTGTGGTCTCGATCGCATCCCTGATCGTCAAAGGTGGACCCAAATACGGTATTGATTTTGCCGGGGGCACCTTGATTCAGGTCGGCTTTTCCAAGGATGTCTCAGCCGACCAGATCCGCGCGGCCCTCAACGCCCTGAATTTGGACATCACGTCCATCCAGAATTTCGGCACCACCCAGGGCGCAACCCCGCAGGACATCCGCTACGAGTACCTGATCAGGGCCAACAAATCGGCCTCTGTGATCGAAACGCTGGACAAAAGGCTCAAAGACGCCCTGACCGCCGCGTTTCCCGGCGCCCATCCCGCCATTAGCCGGCTGGAAATGGTTGGCCCAAAGGTCGGAAAGGATTTGCGTGAAAAGGCCCTTCTCGCGATGTTTTCCGCGATCCTCTTTATTGTCGTCTATATTTCAGGACGCTTCGAATTGAAATGGACGCTCAGCATCATTATGGCGTCGTGTCTCTTCGTGACTCTGTTTGTCGCGAAGGGATTCGGGGTCAGCATACCGGTCCTGATCTTAATCGCCGTTGTCATCACGCTGGGACTCAGTGTGTATCTGAAGCTCAAGTTCGCCACAGGCGCCATTGTCGCGTTGCTTCACGATGTAACGATCACGGTTGGGGTCTTTTCATTACTGGACAAAGACTTCACATTACCGATTATCGCAGCGCTTCTAACTATTATCGGCTATTCGCTAAATGACACGATCATCGTGTTTGACCGCATCCGAGAAAACACCAGGAAACATCTCAGACAGCCCTATGATTGGGTGGTCAATCGAAGCATCAACGAAACCTTGAGCCGAACTTTGCTTACATCCCTGACCACGCTGGTGGTGGTCATTGCCCTGTTTGTCCTTGGAGGAGGGATCATCCACGACTTTGCGTTCGCCCTAATCGTGGGAATCATCGTGGGAACGTATTCTTCCATCTACGTGGCCAGTCCCATTCTGATTGTATGGCAACAGGCCTCCAGGGCCGTTCAAATCCGTGTGCGCAATATCAAACCAACCGTAAACCGCCGGGCTAAGCCGGCAAAAAAGACCCGGTAACACCTTGTCGGAGGTACCCATGGGCTTTTGCAGGTTTCGACCCGTTTGGATCGTGATCGCAGCATTGCTGGCCGCTGGTTCCGGATGCGCATCCTTGAAGAAAGGATTTTCCCCCAAGCAAGATCCGAAAATAGCAGCCATCCAGCGGGAAATCCGCCGAATCGAAAGGTCCAACGGATTCACCCAGACCGCATTAAAAGATATGGATCGTCGGCTTGACGCCCTTCAACGACAGGTCAATGAGCTCAACGCCTCTGTAAAGGCGCTATCAGATCGTTGTCAAAAAATCGCAGCGTCTCCTCCATCATCCAAACCGGCGACCGGCTCCACCACCCAGGGTGCCGCCCCGCCAAAGGTCTCGCCCGCCCAAAAGGCGCGGGTTTCAAAAAAATCGGTGAAACATGCGGTGGCCAAGAAGCCTTCGACACCGAAACGCTCCTCGATGTCGCAAGCGGCACCGCAACAGGCCTATAACAAGGCCTACGCGGCCTACCAGGCGCAGCATTACGACGAGGCCAGAACCCTTTTCAAGCGCTTTCTGTCAAAATACCCGGACCATCCCCTGGCAGACAATGCCCAATACTGGATCGGCGAGACCTATTATGACGCGGAGGATTTTCCAAATGCCATTCTTGCGTTTAAGGAAGTCGCAACAAAATACAGCGACGAGAACAAGGCCCCAGACGCTCTGCTCAAGATCGGCTACGCCTATATCGCACTGGACGACCCCGCAAACGCCCGGCTTTTCCTCAAACGGGTTATCAAGAACTATCCCTTCAGCAGCGCGGAGGCCAAGGCCCGGGAAAAATTAAAGGAACTGGAAAACCTGCCTTAAAGCACTTCTCACGGCCCGTCAGAGATCTCTGATCGCTTTTTTGGCCTGCTTTTTCGTCCGATGTCACTTATATGATCCAACACACCAGAGCCATCGAGTCTGGCTAGCCTTGGCATAATCTGAAACTCTCATATTGTATTGTCGAACGCCAAACACTACCCGCGGGGACGGCCGTCTGCTGCAGCCGCGTGATGGTCGGCGCGGACCGCCGAACAGCATGTGGATGGTAATACGCAGGGCTGATGGCGCGGACGCTTCGCGCCATCGGCTGAGCTTAGCTGCAGGCCCGGCTTGTCCGAACGAAGTGAGGTTCTGCAAGCCGGGCCGGTCAGCTACAGCGATATGTTGAACTAATCCTTTTTTTGTTATATTTTTTTGTATGATTCCTTGCGGTGGCTTACTCTAAGTATAAGAACTGTGTCATCGAGAATTGTGAAAATTACCCGATAATCACCAACTCGAAGTTTTCTGAGTCCAGCAAATTTTCCTGACAATAACGGACATTGTTTCGGGGTTTTCACCAGATTCTCTTCTATTTTCGAAAGTATCCTCTCAATTTGTTCCTTCCCAATTTTTTTTAGGTCACGACTGACCGATTTCTTGAAGGCAATTTTATAAGTCAAGGTGTTTCCTCATTTTATCAAGGCTAACTATAGGATCAGAAGAGTCGTGTAACCGATCAAGGGCTATCTGCAAATCAGCTTGTTCGGAAAGGTAGGCTTCAATGGCTTTCTGAATGTGGAACGACTTAGGCCTTTCTGTTTCCTTTGCTATTTCAGCTAGTTGTGCCGCAAGGTCATCCCTAATGCGTACAGATATAGCAGTGCTCATACAACACCTCCGATGTATTTCTTTGTATGACATTGTAATTCATTAAAAACGCTGATGCAAGGTGTTTTTTTATTTCTCAATATAACGTATCGGAACCTGTCAACAATTTTTGGACACTCGCTGTTAAAAATTACTGTAGCGTTTTTCTGTTTCCCAATACATCTGCTGGTGGGGGATTGATCCATGCCGCCTGCGGGAAGCGACCACGCTTCAGGTCGGCGACATTTACTCGGACCGGGGACTGGTTCACATTCATGGCGGCAAAGGGGCGCTGGACCGGATGGTCCCCTTGCCGCCGGCCACCCTCGCGGCATTACGAAAATATTATGGCACCCACCATAACCCCCAATGGATATTCCCCGCCCTGGGGCGCAACGGCGGCAAGGAGGCGCGGTTTGCCAGAGACCATGTCAGCGACAGCGGCGTCCAGGGAGTTCTACGACGCACCTTGAACCGCCTGGGGATTAAAAAGCATATCCATCCCCATGTCTTTCGTCACGCCTATGCCACTCATCTGTTGGAAGCCAATATCCCCATCCGGCATGTGCAGAAAATTCTGGGCCATAAGACCCTGCAAAGCACCATGGTCTATCTGCATGTCACTACCCAGGCGCAAACCGATTCTCATACGAGAGTCGCCCGGGTCATACAGGGGGTACTGTCATGAACACTATTCAAAAAATCTTCCAACTGTACAGCCCGCAATATCTAGCCCGTTACGGAGACAAGATGCCCGCCATCCATAAAAAAGTCATCCGGGACATCGCCGATTGTCGCGATGGTTCTTTCGGCACGCTGGTTTATCAATGTCCCGATTGCCGCACCCCCCGGGTCGTTGCCTGCTGTTGCGGCAATCGGCACTGTCCGGGCTGTCAGCAGGACAAAATGGACCAATGGCTTCATCAACAAACAGCCAAGCTTCTGCCCGCCCATTACTTTCTGCTGACCATGACCCTGCCGCAGGGATTGCGGCAGACGGCCCGGTCTCATCAAAGGATTGTTTATGCCGCTATGTTTGCCTGTGCGCAAGGGGCGTTGAAAAAACTGGCCAAAGATAAACGGTTTGTCGGTTCAACGCGCATCGGCTGCCTGGCCGCGCTGCACACCTGGGGCGGCAGGCTTCAATATCATCCGCATCTGCACCTGGTCGTTCCGGGCGGCGCTTTATCGGCCAACAACGACCAATGGCTGCCGTCACGGCAGGACCTGTTTGTTCACACCAAACCCCTGGCGAAAATTTTCAAATTTCATTAATCCATGACGTTGCCCGCGATCTGTTGCCCGGCATCACGGTCTATAAAAAGCGCGGCATAAAATGCAGCCACTGCGGACATGATCTGCGGTTGATGATGTTTTTAAGGACCACGCCCCGCTGGGGTCCTTCCGGATAACCCATCTTCTTGCACAAT
>JAFDGP010000253.1 GCA_019309245.1 Deltaproteobacteria bacterium
GGAAGCGGCACAATGAAGATAAGGATCAAAAACGGAAATGCCAGGGCCCGGACCACCCGGGGCCCGACTACCAGCAGGGTCATCGCCACCAGTGCCGTCCAGATGCCAACAAACGCAAGGGTTACAATGGAGCCGAGTTTGCCAGCCAGATAAATGGTGCCGGAGGCCCCGGCCACGACCAAACCCCAGGCGGAGGGGCGCAGAGCCATTCCGGACAGGAGGTGCCGGTTTGTCCAGACCAGATAGGCAAATATTACGGGGACCAGGTAGCAGTATGAAAAATCTCCCGAGCCCCATCGGATCAGGAGATTTCCAAAATCAACCCAGTATTGAAAACAAAAGGCGGCTACGAGGGATATTAGTGAAACGCAGACGATTGCGTTGCCTCTGGAATCAGAAGTCATGTTGAAGTCCTTGGGAATTTGTGAATAGTGAATGGTGAACTGTAAACAGTGGACCGCAGTATACAGAGGTCAGTCGGTTCATGCCTTTTTCCTAAGGGATCTGATCAGCCCGGCGATGAGTTTACTTTCTGTTTCCATATCGCTTTCAACCTGACAACAGTCGTCTTCCGAAACATATCCCAGCTCCTTGCATATTAGAATCTGCGTGTCCAACTCTGAAAGAGAGCCCTGGGCATTAAACAGGAAGTGCACGAATTCCTTTTTACTATTTCTCGCAGCGCCCTCGGCAATATTGCTGGCAACGGAAACCGCAGCCCGTCGCATCTGTGAAGTTAAGCCAAACTTCTCCGAATCAGGAAGCTTGTTGGTCAAACGATAAATTTTGAGCGTCAGACCTACCGCCTTTTTCCACCCTTCTAATTTTTTGTGGGGTTTATTTGCCATCATCAACCTTTTTCCGTGAACCATCGACTGTCCACCTTCCACCATTCACCACTCACTGTTCACTATTCACCATTCACTGTTCACCATTCACCATTCACTGTTCACCATTACACTATCTCGCCCCCTTCCTCGCCAGCACCACCCAGATGGTTTTCCACAGGATGGAAAGGTCTTTTCGAAACAACCACCCGTCGATATATTGAAGGTCCAGTTTCACGACCTCTGCAAAATCGGTGATCTTGTTCCTCCCGGAAATCTGCCACAGGCCCGTAATGCCGGGCTTGATGGAGATCCGCCGCAGGTGCCAGTCCTCGTATTGCTCCACCTCGTCTGGCGTGGGCGGACGGGTGCCCACCAGGCTCATCTCCCCCTTGAGCACATTGATGAACTGGGGAAACTCATCCAGCGAGGTCTTTCTCAAGAAACGCCCCACCCGCGTGATACGGGGATCCTGTTCCATCTTGAATATGGGGCCGTCCATTTCGCTCATGGAGAGCAATCCCTGTTTTTTCGTCTCTGCGTCGCTGATCATGGACCGGAACTTGTACAGTGTGAAGCGACGGCCGTGCATGCCTATACGCGTCTGCTTGAAAAGGACCGGCCCTGGGGAATCCAGCTTGATGGCCAGTCCGATAATTGGATACATCACCAGAAACAGGACAAACCCGACAAAGCCGACGAGTAGGTCAAGAATCTTTTTATACAGCAGCCCTGACGCGCTTCTAAAGGCGGCATAGTCGGTCAGGGTCGGAATCCCTTGAATCGTTTCCACCCTGAGACTTGGGTCCGTGGGATCGAACATGGCGGGCACGATCCTGACCGCCACACCAATCCGCTTGCACAGCCCCAGGTACTGTTCCAGCTCCACGGAAGAGCCCTTGGGAAGCGCGAAAATCACTTCATCGATCTGTTTAGATTGCACAATGTTGTCAAAATCATCCAGGGTGCCGAGCATGCAGATATTGCAGGCCGCATGCTCAGGGTCAGAATGTTCGGGCAGGTATCCCACCACCTGATGCCCCCAACTGCGTTGCTTGTCCAGGGCATCGGCTACCGCACAGGCCCGTTTGGCCGGCCCCACCACCAGAATCTGCCGGCAGTTAAATGCGTCTCGGGTCCGATGGTCCAGGTAGTAATACAGAATCACCCGTGTCACGGCCAGGGTAACCAGCGCCGTCACGAAATGCGCGGCCAGATAAACCCGGGAAAACGGCCTGATCCCAAGCAGGATCACCCCTGCAGACAAGACCACAAACCCCATGGAAACCGCAATAAACAAGGCGCGCAGCATGGCCCAGGTGGAGCGAAACCGTTTGGCGGAATAGAACCCCACCTTGCCCATGAAATAATTATTCGCAAACATCAGGAACAGGATCGATCCCAAAAAGTCATACCAGGACATGACCAGCCCGTTTGCGGTCATTTCAAGGCTGATGGTATAGGAAAGATACCCCGTAGCGATGATAACCAGGGTATCCAGGATCATCAACAGGTTGGCAATGATATAGAATTGCTGGCGATACATGGGTTAAAAAATAAGGTTTTAGGTGTTAGGCAATCATCCGTGTGACCTCCAAACTCCCCCTAAAGCGCCTTTTTCAACACCTCCACAATCCGTTCTGCGGCTCGGCCGTCCCAGAGAGCTGGCCGGCCGCCCTTTTTGGCCTTCCCCCGTAAGATGTTGCCTGCCTCGGCGAGGATCGCCTCTGGATCGCTGCCGATTACGCGGTTGGTCCCTTCGGAAACCGTGACCGGCCTTTCGGTATTGTCTCGTAATGTCAGGCAGGAAATCCCCAGGGCCGTGGTCTCCTCCTGAAGTCCGCCGCTGTCGGTCAGCACCAGGGCCGCGTCTTTCCAGAGATTCAAAAAATCCATGTAGGACAAGGGCTCGGTCGTCACGATCCCACTGTCCAGCACGATTCCGAACCGGTCCAGGTTTTTCCGGGTCCTGGGATGGACGGGAAAAATGAGTGGAAGATCCTTGCTTAGGGTGGCCAGGGCCTCTGCGATGCCTTTGAGCACTTTTTTGTCATCCACATTGGAAGGACGATGAAGCGTCACCACGCCATAACGGGCAAACCGGTCTTTAAGGGCATTCGAGGGAAGGTCGGCCTTTGGCAAGGTTTTTAACCGATCCAACTGGTACATGAGGTTGTCAATCATCACATGGCCTACAAAAAAGATCTGATCCTTTGACCGGCCCTCGGCCATGAGGTTGTCCTCACCGCTTTTTTCCGTGACAAAAAGATAATCCGAAATGGCATCGGTCACGATCCGGTTGATCTCTTCGGGCATGGTCATATCCCGGCTTCGCAAGCCCGCCTCCACGTGGGCCACCGGAATGAGCAGTTTCTTTGCCGTAATCGAGCACGCCAGGGTGGAATTCACGTCGCCCACCACCACGACCAGGTCCGGAGGGTCCTCCTTGCACAACGACTCAAATGCGGTCATGACCTTAGCGGTCTGCCGGGCGTGGGAGCCGCTTCCGGCCTCCAGGTGATAGTCCGGGGCCAGGATGCCGAGTTCCTCGAAAAACACGTCGCTCATCCCCCGATCATAGTGCTGGCCGGTGTGGACAATCTTATAAGAAAAACGCTCGGGTTCTTTTTCCAGGGCCCTGGCCACCGGGGCGATTTTCATGAAGTTGGGCCTGGCCCCGGCCACCAGAAAGATTTTCTTTGCATCATCTTTCATTAATACCGTTCCTTTTTACCTAAGAGCTTCCGCCTGGAATCTAGCATTTATGGTATGTTCGAGTTTTGCATTGAGAGCTTTGCACAACCTGCTGTCCGGGCAGTCGGGTGGTCTTGCCGAAAGGCGATATGCCAATGAACTGGCACGGCCCTTCGCAAGGCTCAGCCGGGATCATATCGCCTTGAGGGAAGACGACCTGACTGCCGGGCGGCCGAGCGCGCAAAATGTTGCCCTGTAAGCAAGAGCAACAAGTTTTGCAAAGGTCCCTGATCATTGGTCTTTAGCAGCCGGTTGTCGAATCACCATCCGCCGTCACAAAAAATGACTTGACGATGTCTTTTTGCCACTATAGCATGTAATATCATGACACGATATCTGACTCGGGA
>JAFDGP010000254.1 GCA_019309245.1 Deltaproteobacteria bacterium
CTATCACCGATCCCAGATCAAGGCAGTCTTTAAGGCGCATCCCAGGCATGGCGAGGATTTTGAGAACTTTTATAAAGTTCAGGTGTTGTGGGATGAATCCATGGCCCTGAGTATTGTCGAATATCTCACGAGTTCCGAGGGCCGTGGCAAGCACATGGTGATCTTTGCGGGCAGCCAGCATGTGCAATATGGATTCGGAATTCCCCGACGGGTCTTTCGACGCATGCCGGTGGCCTACACCATTGTGGTGTCGGTGATTACCCAGGACCCTGTTCAACAGGCGCATAAGTCCATGAAGGTGACGTTGCCGAATGTGCCTTTGCCCACGGCGGACTTCGCGTGGGCGGTGGGCTACGAAAACCTGGAAGATCAACGGGTGTATTTGGGGGTAATGATCAAGAACGCAGACGACGGGGTGGCCGTGATCGGGGTGGCCGAAGGCTCTGCGGCCGAAAAGGCGGGGCTGGAAAAACAAGACATCATTACCGGCTTTGACGGCGAAGCGGTCAAGACGACAGTGGACCTGACCTACCTGGTTAGTAAAAAAAGAGCCGGAGACCCGGCCACCGTGGAGGTGCTACGCGACGGCAAGACGGTCCGGCTGGAGGCCGTGTTTCAAAAAAATGAGGCGACAACACCATGACCGGTTTTTGAGCGACCAGCGATTTGTTAGCCCCCAATAGTTTCACCCTCTTAAAAAATTCTGAAATTAAAGGCCTTAATTTTAACCCGGACAAGCCGGAGCCAAAAAAATATCATGAAAACACGTGCTGTTCTCAAGCCCGAAGGGCGCAAGGGACGAAAACACGAAAGCCTCAATGTTTTTCTATTTCGTGCTTTCAATTTTTCGTGTTTTCGTGACTATTTTTTAAGATTCTTCGCCTCCTTATATTTTCTGGGAGGCTAACGGTGAAGGGTCACTTCGGGAAGGGCAGGGCGTATCAGCAACACTTCGTAAAGCCACAGAAATGACACAGCATGCAGCCTTCTTCAAAGCTGATCTTTTCCCCGCATTCCGGACACGTGGTGCCAAGCAGGCTGTTTTTCTGGCCGTTTTTCGTTTTCGACCTTCCGGTTTTCAGATACCGGTTTTCAAGGACGCGGGCAATGGCGTCGGGAATGGATAACACGAGACCGCCTTTTTGAAACACGGGGTGCTCCCCGCCGATACCCTTGAGTTGTTCCACAATCTTGTCCACGGTTACCCCGGACCTCAATGCCAGGGACACCAAGCGACCAATGGCCTCTGTCTTGGCGGTGGTGGAGCGTCCTGATTTTCCGATGGTGGCAAAGACCTCAAAGGGCCGGCCTTCATATTCGGTTACCGTCACATAGAGCCGCCCCATGCCCGTCACCATCCGGGTGGTGAAGCCCTCCAGGGTGTCCGGCCGCTCTTTGACGTTGGCCAAGGGGTGGGCCGTATTCGTCTGGTCTGAAACGGACAACACCTGGTTGGCCTTGCTCCCGTCGCGGTAGATGGTCACCCCTTTACAGCCCAGGTCATAGGCCAGGTCATAGACCTGTCTCACCTCGTCCACCGTGGCCGTGTGCGGCAGGTTCACTGTTTTGGATACAGCGTTATCCGTGTACTTTTGAAAAGCGGCCTGCATGCGCACATGCCATTCGGGCGATACATCGTGGGCGGTTACAAAGACCTTGCGGACATCTTCAGGGATTTCTTCCATATCAGCCAGGCTGCCCTTTTGTGCGATCGTGTCCATCAATTCCGGGCTGTAAAATCCCCGGTCCCTGGCGATCTGTTCAAAATAGGGATTGGTCTCCACCATCCGGTCGTTGTCCATTACATTTCTGACAAAGCTCAGCGCAAACAAGGGCTCAATGCCGCTGGAACATCCAGCGATGATACTCAGTGTGCCTGTGGGTGCAATGGTCGTGGTGGTGGCATTTCGAAAGCGCGCCTCCGGCCGGTCGCGAAAAATACTCTTTTCAAAGTTACCGAATACACCGCGCTGTTCAGCCAATTGCCTGGAGGCGTTGTGCGATTCTTCCTGGACAAAACGCATCACCTCTTCAGCGGCTCCCAGGGCCTGCTCGCTGTTGTAGGGGATGTTTAGTTGATACAACATGTCCGCAAATCCCATGACCCCGAGACCGATCTTACGGTTTCCCTTGACCATGGCATCGATTTCGGCAAGAGGGTATTTGGATACATCAATGGTGTCGTCCAGAAAACGCACCGCGTGCCAAACTATGGTCTTTAAGCCGTCGTAGTCAATGGCGGGCTCAGCCCCATCGGCTGTTACGAACTTGGCCAGATTGATCGACCCCAGGTTGCAGGCCTCCAGGGGAAGCAGGGGCTGTTCGCCACACGGATTGGTGCTTTCGATTTCTCCCAGCTCCGGTGTGGGGTTGTCGCGGTTCAAACGGTCCAGAAACACGATGCCCGGATCCCCATTTTTCCACGCCTGGCTGACCAGCGTCTGATACACGGTGGGTGCATCCAGGGATCCGGTCTTTTCTCCCGTGCTCGGATCCACCAGGTCATAGGACGTCTGGTGACGAACCGCCTGCATGAAGGTGTCCGTCACCCCGACCGAGATATTGAAGTTGTTCAGGGCTCGGTTGTCCTGTTTGCTGAAAATAAATTCCATGATATCTGGATGGTCCACGCGCAGGATCGCCATGTTGGCCCCGCGGCGCGTGCCGCCCTGTTTGACCTGCTCGGTTGCGGTATTGAAGATTCGCATAAAAGACACGGGTCCGGAAGCCACCCCGCCCGTGGTTCCCACCCGGCTGTGTTTGGGACGGAGCCTGGAAAACGAAAAGCCCGTCCCGCCTCCGGATTTGTGGATGAGTGCGGCGTTTTTCAGGGCGTCAAAAATACCCTCCATGCTGTCTTCTACCGGCAACACAAAACAGGCCGCCAGTTGTCCGAGGGTGCGCCCCGCGTTCATTAAGGTCGGAGAGTTGGGCAGAAATTCCCCCCGCGTCATGATGTCGTAAAAAACATCTTCCATCTTTCTGGCGTCTTCGGGGCCCCCATAGGTGAGCTCAGCCTGGGCGATGTGATGCGCTACCCGCCTGAACATGTCTTCCGGTGTCTCCACAATGTTTCCCCGGCTGTCTTTGCGCAGGTATCTCTTTTTCAAAACCCGTTTTGCGTTTTCAGACAAGACCAGCCCGTTTTTCACGAAGATCGATCCGTCCAGGCGAATGGGAGCGCCCTTGGCCAGGCCGCATTCCAACAGCTTGGCCTGGATTATCTCTTCGATCACGGGCATCGGGATGGTGATCAGTTCCATCTTTCCGATTTGTTCCCGGAGAAACCGGCTGATGTCCATGGCCTGTTCGGCGTCAATTAAGTGGTCCCGGACGAGCAGGTCGGAAAACCGATGATCGTCCCAGCGGTAGGTGTTGAGATCAAACTGTTCGTTTTCGGTGATCAGTATTTTGCCTTGCTGCCCCATCCACAACCTCCCGCAATTTAATAAAAAGTAAAGGTCTGGGTGCGTTGGGCCCGACTTTGCGTTTCCCCTGGAAGGGGACATTCGGCAGGTCCCGCTGGTTTCCAGACCGAAATTCTCTTTTCGAGGGGTGAGAAATTTTGTGTTTCACACTATATGTTGTATGTCAACCAAAAAATAGGAACAACATATGCCCATGTTGGCCTATCGTACCTAATGGGTTGAAAGACCACAAAAAACCGTGAATTTACAACCTCTATTTGTTTTTCCCCCGGCATGCGGTCACACTGCCGGCCCTGGTTGCCAACCGGCCGTGACGTTTTCCCGCTGTGCTGTTGGGGGGCTCGTTGCCAGGCGGATCCAGGCATGGCCCAAATCCACCGCCAAAAAAACGAAGATCAAAATGGATCTGCCCACGCTGAAGCCAAGTGAAGGGTTTCAACCAGCGTTTTTGTTCAACACGCTGCAATCATGCCATAAGAGTCCGATCTTCGTT
>JAFDGP010000255.1 GCA_019309245.1 Deltaproteobacteria bacterium
TGGCTTTCTTCCAGACTTCCAACTCCTGGTAGGTTCGAATAGGATCTGCCATTTAAATCATGTTCCCTGTTGTCTGATCCCTGGCCTCTGGAAACTGATTTCCGGAGGTTTCGATGGCTTTTTGAAGGGTTTGGATGGCGAGGGTGTTGTCGAATACAAAACCGGTTTTTAGCTGGTCGATTTTGGTAACGGCATCATGGAGTTCGAAAGTGTTGCTGACGACTTTGGTATAGCCCATGGATTCCAGCTTCAGGTGGAGGTCTTCTTTCATATCGCTTGCTGCCGGAAGTTCGTCGTATTTATAATCCCGGGGCATAACCAAAAACTTTGTATTGCTTTTCAGGCACTTGGTGCCGATCCCCGCACTTTCCTGGGTGATAACGTATTCGGCGTTTTTGATGTATCCGTCGATTTCCGACGGGGTGCAGAAGTCGAATATTTCCATGCGGCCGGAACGGTATGGGGTGTGGCCGGCCTGGACGACGACTTTTGTCTTTATGATCTTTTTTTCGAGGAGTTCATCGACCGCCTGCAGCAGACGGGTGAAAGGCTCTTCCCGGGTGCCCACGGTGACGAACACGAAGGGTACGCCGGACGTTTTTTCCTCCGGCTTCGTTTTTTTGAATACGGGGCCGATGAACGTGACGTTCGGAGTGCTGCCGTCTTCCCACTGGCTGTAGAGAGGGTGGCCAAGCTTGAGCAGGAAAGTGCCGAATTTCGAGTAGCCCTCAACCCTGGAGAAGGTGTCGACGTGTAAAAACGGAACCTTGAAGCATCTGGACAGGAGGAATGGGATGAAGGCCGTTCTTCCCGACCCGGTGGAAATGATGTGCGTGGGGTTTTCGTGGATGAACGGTTTCAGGATGAACGGGATCTGATATAGGTATATCCACGGTTTCTTGAAATGGGCCTCTTTAACGAAGTAGGCCTTTTCCGATTGAAGCTGGGTTAAAGTCTGCTTGTTCCTGTTGGTGATCCAGAAATGGTCGTACCGGTTGTACAGGTCGGAAAGATTGGTCATCTGCTCGAAATGACCGCCGATGGTGCAGACGAGTCCGAGTTTGATTTTGCGGTTTTCCATTTGTCAGGGGCCAGGGGCCAGAGGTCAGGGGTCAGGGGTCAGGGATCAGGGCGTTGGGTGCCCGTTTGAGGACAAAATTTGAATCACCTTCTTGGCATGGTCCGTGCCGGTGAGGCACGGCGTGCCGTTTTCGATGCAGTCGAGGAAATGATCGATTTCCACTTTCAGCGGCTCGACGAAGTTGATTTTGGGCAACAGGACATCCCCTGACCGGTAACTGAAGGTCTGGAAGTGCTGGTTGTCGTAGTCCATGTTCTGCCCCAGAACGGCCATGCGGTCGATCCCTTTGTCGTAAATGGCGATCTTGTTTTCCGCTGCATCGTCGTAGACCACCATTTTTTTGGAGCCGACCACGGTCATGGACCGGATGCGCGTCGGATCGAGCCAGCTCACGTGAATGTTGGCCATGATGTTTTTTGGGTACAGGATGTTTAAAAAGACCACGTCTTCGATGTCGTTTTGAATATAGGCAACACCTCGCCGGATAACCGATAGGGGTTCAGGGTCCCCGAGCCAGTACTGGATGATGCTGATGTCATGCGGGGCGAAGTTCCACAGGGCGTTCACATCGGAACGGATACGACCGAGGTTGAGTCGCTGGCTGTAGATATAGCGGATCTCGCCGAGTTCGCCGGTGTCGATGAGGTTTTTAACGTAGCGGACCGCGGCGTTGAACAGAAACGTATGCCCCACCATGGCGATGCGGGCCTTGGCGGCGGCAAGTTCCTCGATTTGTTCGGCTTCCTTCACGCTCCTTGCGAGGGGTTTTTCCACCAGGACATGCTTGTCGGCGTCGATGGCTTTGGTGGCCAGGCCGAAATGAGTGGCAACCGGCGTGGAAATGACGACCGCGTCGATTTTCGAATCCTGGATGATCTGTTCGGCATCATCCGTGACGCTGATTGCGGGGTAAAGCCCTTTCACGTAATCGCGGCGTTCCGGGGAAAGATCGGCGACAGCGGCAACCTTGCAGCGCCTGGAAGCAACCAGGTTGCGAAGCAGGTTCGGGCCCCAGTAACCGACACCGATTTGGGCGATGGTGATCATGGTTTTTCTCCTTGAGGTCTAAAGCGTTTCGTAGAGATGAATCAGGTTCAATCGATGTTTTTCCCAACCGTGCTGCTGGAGAAAAATGCCTGCATTTTGTGCCTGTTTCTGAGCTTTTTCCGGGTGGCGATAGAGATCGTGTATAGCGTCTGAAAGGGATTCCACGTCTTCTGCCTTGAAATAACGCACCGCATCGTCGCTGAAGTAATGCCGGATCCCTTCCAGGTCGGGTGCGACCACGGGAATGCCAAGCGCCATGTATTCCAGCATTTTAACGGGCAGCATCAGTTGCGTGGCCGCATTTTTCCGGTTGGCGATGACGCCCAGGTTCATGGTTTCCAGAAGCGGTGGCAGCGTTTCGATGGGCACCATTTTTCGATTGAATTGGACTGCACCGTTCAAATTCAAGGCGCGGCACAACTGGACGAATTCTTCGGCGTCGTCACCGGACCCGAGAATATGAAATTTAATGCCGGGGATTTCGGCAACCAAACGGGCGACGGCTTCTATCGCAATATCGATTCCGAGCCGCCTTGCCAGTGTTCCGTGGTAAACCAGATGGAAACCGTTTTTAGGATGCCTGCCGGTATTATCAGGGGCTCTTCGGGGGGTGAATCTTTTGGGATCCGGCACGTTCATGGAGATGACTGTTTTTTCAGGAGGGACTCCTCTTTTAACCACAGCATCTTTCTGAACATGATTGACGCAGATGACCCGATGGGCGAACCTGCAGGAGACCTTTTCTTCCAGATGAACGATTTTTTGAAGAATCGAATCGGCATTTGAAAACTTGGTCGCATAGGTTTCCGGCAGAGTGTCGTGAAGGTCAAGAATAATCTTTTTCCCGAAAAGACGGGGGAGGATGCCGGCAAAGACCAGGAAATCGGGCATGTTGTGAATATGCAGGATATCGAGGCGCTTTTCCATGAACAGCCGTGTGCACAGGACAAGGCACCGCAGGAAGAAATCGGCGTATGAAAGCAGATAGCGTGCGTTCGATTTGCCCTGGTATTTGTGCGTCGGCAGCGCGGTTATCTGGACGCCGTCCATTGTGCAGGTCGACGGCCGGTTTTTCATTTTGGGGACAAGGACCGTGACATCGTATTTTCCGAGTGCGGCGATTGTTTCAGCTTCTCGGCGCACCCGGCCGTCCGTGGGATAATCCGTGTACGCGAGCATGACAACGTGCTTTTTCAAGGGATCAGTTGTGGGATTCCGGGGTCGGAATGAAAAGGTTTAGGTCCTGCCCGTTCCGGATAGCAAAATCGAACGAAGCGGCACGGGGGCGGGCTGGGCCATTTACTTCTCGGTAGGGCGAGGCGTAATGCGTGCGGAGGCACAAGCCGGGTTTGCCTATGGGCAGGTCTGATTTCAGTTTGACCCGGACGCTTGCTTTCCGTATTTCCACGTTTTCGAATGCGATGCGGCGTCTTGCTGCGAACCAGTCCACGGCATTTTTTGCACTCGTCACCCAAGCGCCGTCTTTTTGAAAAGACTCCAGGAGGGCCAGGTAGGGTTCCGTCCAGAGGCGTTCCGGGCCGAGGCTCCTCTGGTGCCAGTTGACCGTGACGGCGCCGCCATTGGCTTTATAATGCGTTAAAAGCTGTTTGACGGCCGCGGATGCTTCCTTATTGTTCAAACCCATCCTTGAACCGAAAAACAACGCCGTATCCTGTATGTTCACGGGAAGTTCGAGTAATTTCGAGGCTCCGGGCGGCCGAAAAGCCTGGGTTGTGCCTGCCTTGAAGCCGATAGCGTCATTGTAACCGGATGTGGAGTCA
>JAFDGP010000256.1 GCA_019309245.1 Deltaproteobacteria bacterium
GGCGGTGGGCGTGCCGACGTACTGTTGTACTTCAAACGCCCACCAACAAAGCAGATCCGGTAAAATCGGCATCCCCGAAGGGCCAAAAAAACGAAGATCAAAATAGATCTGCCCACGCTGAAGCCAAGTGAAGGGGTTCAACCAGCGTTTTTGTTCAACACGCTGCAATCATGCCATAAGAGTCCGATCTTCGTTTTTTTGGCGGTGGATTTGGGAAAGCCCGGATGTGCCGGTTGCCGAGCCCGTAGGTCAGGTTGTCCACCGTAAGCGGATTACCTGACGGTTTGGAAATGATTGTCAGGGAACGCGTCCGCCTGCGGCGGACTCGCATCCTGGCCTACAGGCTAACGATTGCCACCCTTCATCATATGTTTCTTCCAGGCGTTCCTGATTTCTTCTTCGGTCAGGAACCCATCCTTGTTCGTATCATCTTCTCTAAAACGCTTTATGTGAGGAGCCATAAACTCCTCGTAGCTCAGCTTGCCGTCCTTATCAGTATCCAACCGTTTAAGACCCGCAGTGATCTTTTCGTCCACAGTATGCTGGGTCGTCTGCTTTCCGGAATTTGCTGCAGCATGTCCACGTGTGGCAGGACCCGAAAGCGTGCACTGACCGGAACCGCCCCTCGATTTCGCGCACACCTCGGCTCCCGTAAACGTAATAACCATGACTGCCGCAATCAACACGACCATACCAATTCGCCTCATCATGCCCCCTTTCTCATCCAAAACCCGCGACCACCCGCGGAACGGCTGGTAACTAGGGATGGAAATTTTCTTCCTATGGTATGACCACAAGTACCCACTTTGCTTACCCCTTCCATGGGCAACCCACAATCTAACCAGGCGTATTTTCAACAAAACATTCTTTATTTCTTTTCTTGCACGATTCTTGCAAACTCAAAATAATGTCAGTAACGTTTTTTTAGTGCGCCGGCCTGTTGTTCGATCAGACTGATTGGCAGGACGCCCCCGGGGCAATTTTGTTCGTGATTGAAAGCTCACGCAAGGCCCCCGGACCCAAAAAATTTTTCATGGACATAACCAAAGGAGGAAACGATGTTGCAACTTTCTGAATCTGCAAAGAATATCATAAACGACTTCCTGACGCAAAAGGCCGTTGCATCGCCAACCAGAATCAGGATCATGACCGCACTCAGCGACTGAGGGACCCCGGCGCTGGGAATGGCTCTGGATGAGCCTGAAGACGGTGACAAAATCTTGGATGTCGAGGGGGTTTCATTTGTCATTGAAAAACAGCTCTATCAGATCGCCATGCCGATTCGCATTGACACGGTGATAGAAGGCGGACGGACGGATCTATCCATCTCATCCACAATATCCGACAATACCTGTCCCATCGCTGAAGATCCGGGTTCGTGTCGAGGATATTGTACGCCCTCTTTCTGTGAACTATAAATGCCGTCTCTTGTCTCCGGTTTCATTGCCTGAAAACCGTGGGCGACCTAGACGCTCATGGGCTTTGAGTCAGCCGCCCACGACGCCTACCGGTTTTTCTTAACGCAAGCCCAAGGTTGTAGCGTGCTTCTGCAAAATCCGGTCTGATCTTTACCGCTTTTGAATAGTGCTCAATGGCCTTATTCAAGTCCCCTTTCATGTAATAAATGGCCCCGAGATTGTTGTGCGCCTCCGCATAGTCGGGTTTGAGCGAAACAGCCGCCAAATAATGCCCGGCAGCCTCTTCGGTCCTGCCTATCCGCCACAGAATCCGGCCGGCGCCGAAATGTGCCCCGGCAAGCCGCGGATTTATCCTGAGGGCCTTCATGTATTCACGGAGTGCACCATCAAGCTTGTCCTGCTCGCGCAGCGCGTTGGCCAAATGATAGTGCGACCGGTCTTGTCCTTCTGATTTACGGACACAGTCCTGCCAAAAGGCCACGGGGTCACCCCACAGCACATTTCTTTTGTGCGTCCAATAAGAACACGTCAGCAGCACCGCACAAAGGACCATCAACAACACCACCTTTTTTTTTATCATCCTGCTAACGACAAGGACCACCAATAACACAAAAAACATGGAAGGCATATAGGTCCTGTGTTCAAAGATGATTTCCAGGCCGATCACCGAGGACTCAATCGCAAGGTTCCCGAAAAACCATAAAATGCAAAACGATATCAGGCGCTCTTTTCTTGCCGGCAATATCGCCAGCAAAACGCCACCCATCATGACCCCCAAAGCCACCAGCGTCGTCGGCGGGTTCATCAATGTGTGGGATACGACAAAATCATGTTCCAGGCTAAACCTGGACGCCCGGGGAAATAATAAGAGGGAGATATAGAAAACGACCACTCGAAACTCTGTCAACACCCTCTCAGTCAAAGAGAAATCCCGAATCCTGTACCCCGACAAAACGCTCTGGATAGGGTTCTTCCCAAGATAAGCCATGACAAGAAGGCCAAAAAAGAGACATGCATACAGAATCGGCAGGCTATAGCGTTTCAGCCAGGCCTTGCTCAGGTCCTGAAAGAAGTACCACTCATAGAGCAAGATGAAGAAAGGCAACGTCGCAGCGACTTCTTTTGAACCAATCGCCAGGAGCCCGCACAACACACACGCACCGAACCACAAGCGGGCGTTGTTCTTCTTTGCAAGCCGTCCTTTTACATAGAAAAAAAACGCCATCACATAGAACATCGCAGCCATACTGTTCATCCGTTGAACCACGTAGGTGACGGACTGGGTGTGAATCGGATGAACCAACCAAAGCAAAGCAGCACTCAGGGATATCATGAACGAACCAAGTGGTTGCGCTGTGGTCATCGTTGCCGGGCGGCGAGTTTCCGAAATCCGCAAGGTCATGCCCGTCAAAAGGAAGAAAAAGACAGCCGTCAAGGCGTGTATCGCGATATTGACGATGTGATAGCCCCACACACGGTCCTGATGAATATAATAGTTCAAAGCAAAGCTGATGTTTGCGATCGGACGATTTGAGCAGGGACTCTTGAAACCCGCATCCAGAATATTCTTCAACTTCAGACTGGAAAGATGGACATACGGGTTTTCCACAATGTTCCCGTAGTCATCCAGATAAAAAGGCACTGAAAGCGTGTTCGCATAGATCAGGCACCCCAGAATCAGGAGAAACGCCACGGCCAACCATTGATTTTTGTCAGAATCGGATGCCATATTGTAATTGTTTAAGGGCGTTGATCAGTAACGTTAGGAGGTCCCTGGAAGTTTCATAGCCAATGACAAGAACCTCTTTTTGTCCGATGAATACAGCACCAACCCCTTTTTTTCCAGGTCATCCAGGACAGCCTTGACTTTTTTGCGTGCAATGTGAAGGTGTTCCGAGACCTCATCGGGTTTCGCCGATCTTTCCAGGGCCTCAAGATACACGTCCTTCTCCAGGCCCACGAGGGTATATGTCGAACTGCGGCCGTCACGACAGACTCTGACATTCAAGGCCCCCCGATCAATCTCGTAGGTCATGAAGTTTTCACCGGGTTCCCGGGTTTTAATTTCATCAACTTTTTTTCGTATCCTCTCAGACATCACCACCTGTTCAGCGTGATTATCAAAGGTGTAAGGATAGGGGTAGTTGGAATAAGACGCCATCGGGAACGCCTCAAAGACATCTGAAAAAATGGACTCCGTGTTTTTCTGCAAATCATAGCCTCCAACATCCAGAAAGATGGCCGTATCTGTCGGCAGGTAGAACTCCCCTGGATATATTTCGATGTTTTCCGAAATCAGGATGTGGGCGATGGATTCCATGACTCTCAGATTCTCCGCCAGGTCCCTGTACGTCATTTTCGGATAGCAGGTAAACAGATTGAATTGCAAAGGGATACCGATCTCCGCGGCCATCTTCAGGACTTCGACGTTTCTCAGCGCTGTGACACCCTTTTTCATCAAACGCAAGAGCCTGTCATCGAAGGCCTGCGATATCCACCGGCCAAAGCGCAAAAGCGATTCAAGGACCCTCTTTTCCATCCTTTCCGCCCGAAACTCGCCGAAGTGAAATGCCAGCCCTTTTTCCTCAAGGTGTTGCGCCAGATCCACAATCATCTGTGGATCCTTCAGGGCATCGGAATCAAGGATGATAAAGTTCTTTAGATCAGGTGAAATATTCAGGTAATAATCCACTTCCATGGCCACCCGTTTGGCGGTCTTGGATTGACACCGAACATGATAGGACACATCCGGGCAAAACGTACACCGTCCCCATGGACAGCCCCGGCCGAGTTCAAGGGGCAAAATGATGTCGCTATGTCGGAGGGGGAAATCCTGAAAATCATATTCAGGAAAAGGAAGGGTTTCCAGATCCAGATTTGCTTTTTGCGGAGAGGTCACAACGTGTCCCGAATCGTCCCTGTACAATACATTACACGGACGTGTTTTGGGGTTCCGGATATGTTCAACCAGGCGATCTATGGTGACTTCGCACTCGGCATTGCCCACAAAATCCACAAAATCCACACACGACATCAGTTCATAGCCAAAACCCCCGCTACAGTCTTTTCCGCCGATCACTGTCAAG
>JAFDGP010000257.1 GCA_019309245.1 Deltaproteobacteria bacterium
TTGAATGCTCATACATCTTACCTCCTCCTTTATCAATTTATCATCTTCTCTAAGGAGCGTTCAACTAACACCTTTCAAATCCCATTTTTGTCCAGATTGGACTGAAACATTATAAACCCTCTTAAGAAACTCAATTCAAATCATGGCCCACACAGTGAGAACAATATGCTTTTTTTGCAGCAAAAACTTAAAAAGATAATCACGAAAGCACGAAAGATTGAAAGCACGAAATAGAAAAACATTGAGGTTTTCGTGTTTTCGTGATAAATTTTTTTTGGTTCCGGTTCGTCTGGATTAGGAATTACGGCCTTTCATTCCAGAGTTTCTTTCATAAATGAGTCCGAGGCGAAGCCTCGGTATCAGGTGCTAATGTTGCAAAAGCCGAGGGTGCCGTAGACGCAAGGTGGCAAGGGTGAGGCTGTCCGCCTGAGGCGGACTGGGCCTGTCCCGCAGCTTAAGGCGAAGGCGGGTGGTGTGGGGGCTGGAGGAGAAATACTCCCGGCTGCCCGATTAGCCTCCGATGATTTCGTTCAGTCCATCAACAACCATCGCCAGTTCTTCTTCGGTTGCCCTTCCGATTTTTTTTCCAATACGTTTCACTGAAAGGGTTCGAACCTGACTTATCTTTATCCAGGATTTTTTGGGAAGATTGGTATCGGCGAGTTCCATGCTCAGGGGAAAACCTGCCCGTTGCCTTTGGCTTGTGATTGCCATGGCGATGACCGTTCCAGAACGTTCATTGAAAACATCGTGGCTTAGAACAAGTACTGGTCGCAGTCCGCCTTGTTCGCTTCCGACAACAGGATTCAGATCCGCCCAATGAATGTTGCCCCTCAGTATTCTGGCCATTCTTCAAGCTCCATCGCAAAACCTTCCTCGGCCAAACGCTGCTCATATTCAGGATTAAGCTTTGCACACTCCCGAGCCAAGCGGGTCTTGTCGATTCGGGAAAGTTTTTCTCTGACGGCTTCTTGGATCGCCCTGCTCCTATTTGGGAACGCTTTTGATTTTACCAGATTATCGAGCCGTTTCAGTAGGTTATCGTCCATTGTGATCGCAATTTTGGATGCTGCCATATTATCACCTCCGGTATGACAATATATCATACTGCTGCCTATTTCAACCTAATTATTGTGTTCTTTGCGGGAGGCTAACGACAGGCACCGCCAGTTGCTGCGAAGCGCCCGCGGAGTGGCAATGTGGTGCATGCCCTTGTTGAGCTTGCGGAACCTGTCAACAATTTTTGGACACTCGCTGTTAAAAATTACTGTAGCGTTTTTCTGTTTCCCAATACATCTGCTGGTGGGGGATTGATCCATGCCGCCTGCGGCAAAGCAGGCGGCGATGGCAAGCCCCTGACAAAGCGTTCAGGATGAGCCTCAAAGGCGGCCTGAAGCACCTTTTTCCTGGATTCAACCACATCTTTTGCAAGGCCATAGTGAACAACCTCTGGAGTCAACATGGCGATTCCACTGTGCCGATGCTCGGTGTTGTACCAGGCGAAGAAAGATCTGCAAAATGCCACAGCGTCCTGTAGGGACCCAAATCGATCCGGAAAACCAGGACAATACTTCAACGTCTTGAACTGACTCTCAGAATACGGATTATCATCAGATACATGGGGCCGGCTGTGAGATTTGCTGATCCCCAAGGTCACAAAAAGTTGTGCCGTAGTCTTCGCTATCATCGGAGATCCCCGGTCCGCATGAATGGTCAATTTGCCCGGATCTATTGCCTGCTTCCTACAGCTTGCCCTGATCAGCTTCTGTGCCAGGGTGGCGGTTTGTCTCGGGGCTACCATCCACCCGACAACGTACCTGCTGAAGATATCCAGAATCACATAAAGGTAAAAATAGGTCCACTTGGCCGGTCCCCTCAGCTTCGTAATATCCCAGGACCACACTTCATTCGGGCCTTCTGCCAATAGTTCAGGTTTCCTATACTCAGGATGTTTCAACTGGTTGCGCCGTTCTTTCACCTCTTGGTTATCTGCCAGGATTCGGTACATGGTCCGCTCGGAACAAAGATACGTCCCCTCGTCCAGGAGCGTTGCCCAGACCTCACCAGGAGATTTATCCACAAATCGATCGTTGTGCAGTTCATCAAGCACCTTTTGCCTCTCCCTGTCAGTGAGTGCCCGCGCTGTTTTCGGCCTGGGCTTTGGTTCCTGTTTGGGTTGCCTTTGGTGGTACAGCGTTGAACGAGCCACCCCCATGCCATCACAGGCAGGGGCAATACCGATGCTCACGGCAAGATTTTCTGTTGCTGCCATCAGCATGTCTCGTCGTTTTCCTTTTGATCCAGGGAGATGCCCAACATCTCCGAGAGTTTTTTTTGGAATGAGATGATCGTTTCAGCCCTATCCAACTGTCTCTTTAACCTTCTGGTCTCACGCTCCAACTCCCTGACTCTCCGGGCAAGGGGATTGACTGGCTTTGCCTTTCTGCCCCGCTTCTTCGGTGCCAGAGCCTCCAGTTCGCCTTTCTCCCGCTGCTTGCGCCAGGTCGTGAGATGCGACGAATATAGCCCTTCACGCCTTAACAGGGCACCCATAGCACCGGGCTTGGCTTTGCATGCATCGGCTTCCTCAAGGATCCTCTTTTTGTATTGTGCTGAAAACCTCCTCCTCCGGGCCTTGGCCGGTACTTCCGGGTCCGGCCTCTCATCCCCTTTCAAGGCAACTACCCCAACAGACGGCCTCGAATCCTCTCTTCGTTCCGGAACCCTACAATGCCCTCCATTCCCAGACCCAATGGGCATCATGCAACCACCAAGCTCAACATCAACCACACTCTCTTTTCCCATTCTTGTATCTCTCACCTCTGCCTTCCTCCCTCGCCCTCCTCTTTCTACATTAATTTATCATGGGGTGAGTGTCCAATCATTATAGGCAGAGAGGGTTCACCGTTCACCATTCACCGTTCACTATTCACCATTCACTATTCACCATTCACTATTCACTGTTCACTATTCACCATTCACTATTCACTGTTCACTATTCACCATTCACTATTCACTGTTCACTGTTCACCGTTCACCGTTCACCAACGCGGCCAGCGCTTTTTCCGCTTCACCCCGCCCGGGATAGTCTTCCGCGTCCTGGGTGGCGTCTTGCAGAGCCGCCCTGGCCCTGTCTTTTTCCCCAAGGCCCAGATAAATCATCCCCAGATGGTATTTGATGATGGGACGGCTCTCCGATTTGTCTGAAACGGCTTCCAACAAGTCTCTAGCCTTTTCCAGATCCCCTTTCCGATAGGCCACCCAAGCTGCCGTGTCCACAACATCAGCATTGTCCTTAAACCGGGTCGCCAGGGGACCGATCAGCTCCTGAGCCCGGGCCAGGTTTTCCTTGGTCGGCTCATGTTCCGCATAATAAAAGGCCAGGTTATTGGCGGCCGCCGATGAACCGGGGTGTTTGTCCAGGACGTCCTCATAGATCTGTTTGGCTTCGACAGCGTCTCCTCGCCTTTCCAGAAGCGTGGCCAGAAGCATGGACACCGCCGCGTTTTCCGGCTTGCGCGCCCTTATCTGGCGGTACTTGTCAATAGCCGTATCAATGGAGCCTTGGGCCTCTTCAAGACGCGCCAGACTGAACAAGGCATCCATATTGTCGGGATCCATGTCCAGGGCCTTGTCATAGTTTTGCCGGGCCTTGTCATAGTCCTTCTGAAAAAAATAGACCTTGCCCAGTAAGACGTACAGGTTGGCATTGTCCGGAATTTTTGCGATCTGCTGCTTGCAGCGTGCAATGGCCTTGGCCGGCTCCTTGTTGCGAATGTGGATGTTGACCAGATGCTGCAAGGCCGGCAAAAAGTCGGGGTCGGCTGAGAGGGCCTTTTCAAACAGGGACTGCGCTTCCTCGGGCTTTCGTTGCAGCAACTTCACGATGCCGCTTTTCACCAT
>JAFDGP010000258.1 GCA_019309245.1 Deltaproteobacteria bacterium
TCCTTGGCGAGCTGTGTAATCACCTGTATGGCTTCAATATTTTTGTCATCCTGGGTTGCGTAAGGCAGAAACGAAAGCATGCCGACGCCTGCTTTGCCCATCCCTTTGATGGCACCGGGGTCCAACGGACCGAAATAAGGTGACAAACGGGGTATTTTAAGCCCCACCCGGCGCATGTCTTTGCTCATAACGGTCCAGCAGGGTGCCGTCTGAATACCAATAACAATGTCAGACTTCTCCTTTTTCATCTTCATCACAAACGACATGGTATCTGTGGGTTTAAAAGGCGTATACATTTCTAGCACTACAGGGATGTCGAGCCGTTTGCACATATCTTTAAAGTACTTGGCATTGGTTCTCCCTGGAAGGGCGTCCATGTTCATCAAGGCCACCCGCGGCGCCCTCTTGTTCTTTGAATACCAGCGATTTTCAAGCCACCATTTAAAGACTGCGCCCCCGCCATCTGCCCACATACACACACTTGGGAAGTACCATCCACCCTTAATAAAAGTAGCGGTAGGTTCGGCGCCGTGCTCGTGACAGAGGCCATTTTCGTAGGGCGTCTGCATTTTCTCTATGGCCATGGCAGCGCCTGATGATACATTGGTCATAAAAAGGGCATTTTCTTCGTCGCGAAATCTCTTGTAAGCTGCTATCTCCCTGTCCATGTTATAGGATGTGTCTATGCCGATCAGTTTTACCTTGTGTCCATTAATGCCCCCCAGTTTCTCATTTACATAGCGGACACAATCGCGCTCTCCGGCCGCAATGGGAGTTCCACTGGGGGCAAAAGGGCCTGTGAGGTCCCAGCATGCCCCAATGACCACTTCCCCTGGTTTGAATGCGTGAGAAGCATGGCCAGGGACAACGAGGTTAAAAGCAAAAGCCAAACAAACAAATATACCCATCACCATTGCCAAACGTTTCATGTTTTTTCCCTCCTGATCTAAGGTTAAAAGTTGACGCCCTGTCTCCCCGATTCTTGGACCGGAGAGCGGAAACTCCACCAAGGCCTTCTTTACGGGATCTTACCCGTCAAAGCGCTTTTTCCTTCCCTCATTCGGCCTTCAAGGCCAATACGGGTAGGGCCAGAGTTGAAGGTACTTTTTCAGCTTCTCCCAACTGTTTGCGAGCCCTCTGGGCTCAAAGAGAAGAAACAGAATCACCACGACCCCAAAGATGACCTGTCTGAGGGGAGCCAGGAATCGCATTACTTCCGGATACATATTGGTTATAAGAGCAAACCCATTGGTAAGGACTTCATTCAATCCTAAGATAAGAATCACCCCAAAATAGGCCCCCGGAACACTACCCAGCCCTCCAACGAGCAGGTAACCGAGAAACCACATGGAGGAATGCAGAGAAAAGGCTTCCGGCATCACCATCCGATAAAAATGCGCATAGAGCCCCCCTGCAAAACCCGCATACATACATGAAATGAAGAAAGCTAGCAATTTGTAACGGTATAGACTGATCCCCATCACCTCCGCGGCCAGATCGTTGTTGTTGATCGCCACAAGAGCACGCCCCGCCTTGGAACGAAGGATGTTCTTTGTTGCTATGGTAAAAGCGATCAAGCAGACCAGTACGAGGATGAAATAAGCTCGCTCATCCTCAATGGGTGATGGTGCTGGATATCCGAATTCTCCTTTTGTCAGACCCTGCCAATGGGTAATAATATACATAATGATAAACTGGGCCGCAAAAGTCGCCATCAGAAGGTAAAATCCTTTTATACGTAAGGAAGGCAGCCCGAATATCAACCCAACCATGCCTGCAACTATGGCCGCAGCGGGCAGGGACAGAAACAATGGAACTCCGTGAGAGGCCAGGATCGCCGAAGAGTACGCCCCTACCGCCATAAATGCTGCGTGGGCGATGGAAAACAGACCTGCATAACCGGTCAAAATCTGAAGGCCCAGCGCAGCGATGATAGTGATCCCTACCAGAGTTGCAAAATGAATTAGATAGGTGTTCCCGGAAAGCAGAATGAGTAAACTGAAAGCCAGCCCTGCCAGGCACCAGAGAATATGTGATCTTGTGCGTATAATGGCATTGTCCGATATGTAATTCTCATTAAAGGTTCCGCACGGCAAGTACATGTTTAAACCCTCTCAATTCTTTTTAATCCAAATAGACCATGTGGTTTGATCAGAAGTATGATCATCAGCACGACGAATGGTGCCACGTCCTTCACCCCCGACATATAGGGCTCCAGATATATACCGGCCATGTTTTCCAGCACACCTATAATAAGCCCTCCCAAGATGGCTCCCGGAAGGGATTCCAGGCCACCCAAGATGACAACGGGGAGGGCCTTCAAACCAATAAAGCTGAGTCCAAAATAGACCATTGAGATGAGACCCAGGATGATGCCTCCCACTGCGCCAACTGCCGTGCCGATGGCCCATGAGAGTGAAAAAACCGTCTTCACCCCTACACCAGCTGCCTGTGCCGCCTGTTGGTCTTCTGAAACAGCCCTCATCTTGAGGCCAATCCTCGTATAACGGAAGAAAAAGCCGAAGAGCAGGAAAAAGAAAAGGCAAATACCGATCGCCCAAACGTATTCGTGAGAAAGGATGATATCTCCAAATTCAATAGGCGTCTCAGGAAACACCTCGGGATAGCTGTAGTAGTTAACACTCCAGATAAGGGTGGTCATTCCGTCTATAACCGACAGAAGGGCAATGGTCATCATTACCACGCCCAAGAGAGGTTGGCCGATCATGGGTCGGAACAAAAGCCTGTCAATAATAAGTCCCAGCAAGAAGGCGGCAGCCATCGTAGCAATAAACGATAACCAAAACGGCAGTCCTATGGTGACGCTGAAGGTGTAACACAAGAAAGATCCCAGCATCACCAATCCACCCTGTGCAACATTGAGAATCCCTGTTGACTTGTAGATAATAACGAAACCCAGAGCAGATAACCCATAAATGGATCCTACCGCGAGCCCTGTGAGTACTCCTTGAAGTAGCATTTCCATTACTTACATTCCCCACTGCTTGAAACTTCGACCCATGCCTATCCGGTTGCCTCCCAAAACATCATCCCTACCCCATGATACTACCTGTATCGCACGATAGGATGAGAAACGTCGATGAAGCCCGAATGTAGCCGGAATCGTCCCGACACGACCATGTCTGAAGTTCTGACGGAGCTTCTCAACAAGGGTGTGGCGCGAATATCGTGATCTCCAATCCACCGTTTTGGGAAAGAACCGGATAGGCATGCTTCGACCTAATCCACTGAACGAACCCCCAGGTCGGTCTTCATCCTGCGAACACGGCCGTCCTGGTATTTGACTTCCGCTTCAATAGGAACCATTTTCCTGCCACTATACATGCCCTCGATAACTTCCTTATAACGTTCCTCCATGTATGACCGACGGAGCTTTCGAGTCCTGGTGAGTTCGGCTTCATCCGGATCGAATTCCTTATGGAGGATGACGAACTCCTTCACACGGGATTCTTCGGGCAAGGTATGGTTAATTTGTTGAATCTCCCCCCTTATCAATTCGGCAACCTCATCTTTCTGAGACAGATCCAGAAAGGTAGTGTAGCCGACATTCTGCTTCTCAGCCCAATTTCCGGTATTTTGAAAGTCCATACTAATAAGGCAGACCACAAAATCCCGATCAGGTCCTCCCACTGCCATACATTCCTGAAGGTATCGCGAAAAACGGAGTCGCACTTCTATATAGTTGGGTGAAAACCGTCGTCCGCCTGAGAGCTCACGAAAATCAGATACCCTGTCAATATAGATCAGATGACCATCATCCGTAAAAGCCCCGCCATCACCGGAATGAAACCACCCATCTTTGAGGACTTCCTCCGTGGCCTCAGGATTTTTGTAATAACCCTGAAAAATTCCGACCCCCTTAACGAGTATTTCACC
>JAFDGP010000259.1 GCA_019309245.1 Deltaproteobacteria bacterium
AAAAGCCGTACCCGTCTTTGGTGGTAAGGGTTCCCGTATAGATCTTTTGCTGTTTCACGTAAAACCCCTTGCCATCGACCGTCACCTTCGTGGTCCAGGTGCCGGCGGGCGGGGTAAGCTGATCGATCTCCGGATGCTTCCTCACGACAAACGCGCCCATGTTGCTCACACCGCCGGAGGCCTTGACCTTGATCTGGCTCCCATAGGGAAGGCTCGGCCAGAAAGAGCCGCCCGGCACAAAGATCTCGATGAGATTCTCAGACCAGGAATAGATCGGAACATCCACATACTCCGTGCCGGTGCCGGAAACCCTTCGCATTCTTACCCAATTGTCGGAAAGCTTTTCGGGTCCGAAATAGCTTCCGTGCAACTGCACGATGATACCCGGCGACCCAAAACCGGGGGCCATATCTTCCAGATTGGGCTTGTCGGGTTCCGGATCCGGAAGCGTTGACAGCACGTCCCCGTGACAGGCCACACACTTTTGATTGGCGGTCACGCATTGATCCAGCACGCCGCCTCCCACCGTGTAGATCTTGTCTTTGGCAAGCACATCGGTGCAGTTTCCTGAAAGGGCCCGGTTTGTGCTCGGCCCGTCGGTCACGTGCTCTGAAATGCCGATATGGAGCGTCTGAGTGTCATGGCAGTTCTCGCAATACCGGATGTAGTATTCATATTCCGGCAGATACGGTTTGGTCCGTACAGGACTGTCGGGATCTGCGGCATGACAACTGTAGCACTTGTTGTACACGTTGCCGCTCAACACCAGGCCGACACCCACTTCGTGGTGCGTTCCGGTGACCGCCTTAAAGGCCTTTGTGGCTTCCAGGGTTCCGTACTGCATGTACCCGTTGGCCATGATCGGAGCCGGCTCATTTCCGACAAAATCAACCACGGACGGTCTGGGAAAACCATTGGCCGGGATGGCGCCCGGATTTGCGTCAGGCCAGGTATTCCACGTGGACCCGGTGCGACTGGAACCCGACTCAAACATTGACGCATTGTCGTTACAGGTGGTTCCCGTAACCCCGGTGACGACCTTGCCCACATCCCACGTTGCACTGGACAGATCCAGACGCGGCGGCAGCACCTCGTTACAGTTGGTGGGCCAGTGGCAATTTTCGCACGCATGGGGCGTGGGGGTGATGGTGGACGGGTCATAACTCGGCGGATCCACCGAATCCGTCTCTACGATCAGATTCGGGTTATGACAAGCCACACAGTTGCGGGAGTCCGACTCATCCGTTCTGTGATGGGGCGAACCATAGTTGCCGCCCTGAGGCTCACCGGCCCCGCAAAACTTGGNNNTGCAAACAGTCCCTCACCGGAGGAACTGTGCTGGGCTAATCACACTGGCAGAACAGGCAGTTTCCTGCTGCCGCTTCTTCGGTGGCATGATGGCGCTCTGCTGTGGATGCACCATGGCACGACCTACAGTCTGATTCCCTGAAGAACTCGTAGTAGGTGTCATAGATTCCAAAGTTCTGAGGCACAAAGTCCATGGTCGGGTTGGCTGGACGTATGCCGGGAAATGTTGGGCCGTCTGCCAGAACAAAGCCTGCCCCGCACATCACAAGGACCAGGGTCAGCATGGAGGCCATCACCATCTTGGGCTTTAATATCGCCATTTATCTTTCCCTCCCTTCACTTTCTTCCTAGGTTATCACACCCCTTGGTACATTGCCCATCGTGCAAAAACCCCAAGTGGCTGCACCTAGCAACGATTGGCAAAAAAACAAAAGCCACAAAAAACAACCTAAAACGCTTTATCACCCCCCTTTTCTGATTAAGTTTCTGTCTCGTTGGGTTTCACCTTGATTCGGGCTCTCTCGCCGGTTTCGGCTCCTGCTCTCGGAATGCCTGAAGATCCGGGCGATCAAGTCCATTTGTCCAAAACAGAAAACAACAAACCCGGTTTGTTTTCACCCCCTCTCCCTCACATCTGATTCGATGTTTTGTCATTGCTTTAACCGCGACGAACTCTGACACGTTTCAACGATTCGCCGTCGACACTGATCTCGGCCGCCTTTCGAAGCCGGGCGATTTCATCATCACGCAACTTCAGCGCATAATCATTGTAGATCTTGGTCCTGATCCGCTCAAACGGGATGGGTCGAGTCTTCTTATGATCCAACAGTTTTACGATCACGTACCCGCCCCGGTCCTTGATGGGGCCCTTGATCTGCCCTTTTTTCATGGAAAAGACCACTTCTGAAAGGGCATCGCTCAATTCCCTTCTGGATCGCCATCCCATATCTCCCCCCTTCTTGGCGGTGGGACTGACCGAGTACGTCCTTGCGAGCTCCGCGAAGTCTTTGCCGGCCTCGGCCATTTTGAAGATCACTTCTGACTCTTCTTTCGACTTCTGAAGGTTGATAATGGCGATATGGACCTCCTCCGGATAGGAATACCGATCAATATTTTCTTCGTAAAATCTCCGCTGGTTAGCTTCTGTATCCTTGTCCTCGCGCAGTTTTTTCAGGAACACATCCACCATCAACTCTCTCAACAGCGACTTGCGGCGCTGCTGGTAGTCCTGCCTTTGTTCCAGGTTCAGCTTCTTGGCCTCTCGCTCGATCAACATCTCGTTAATCAACTTATCCAGAAGCGCCTTTTTATTCACCTCTTTGGAACCTGGCCTCGTCAAATAATACGCGGGCAATAGACTGATCATATGCTCCAAATCCCTGACCGTAATTACCATGTCATCCACCCGAGCCAGTACCTTGTCATTGCCTTTTTCGCCCTGATCCTGTCCTCTCGCCTTCTGCGGTGCCATGCCCCCAAGCACCAGGCATACTCCCAAAAGCGCGATGAGCCTGAAAAACCTCATTTCTCCAAACCTCCTTTTTGTCTTCTGATTGTCCCCCCCCTTCCTTCATCGCACAGGAGCTCTTTCCGGCACAGCTTGAGGCCCCATGGAACGGTCATCTTGACGATTCAGCCATGGCCCGGTGACAGGCAATCCTGCTGCTTTCATCCCCTCGAAAATGGACGATTTTTTACAGGCGTCTCGACCAAATCTTTAAAAACCGCCATCGCGGCCCCAGCCGGCAGGCCAAACAATGACGCTGAGCATCCTTGCTTGCTGCAAAAAGCGTGCAAGAATCAATATCCAAAAAAAATTGACAAAAAATTTCTTCAATCTCTTGTTTTTTCCACAAGTTGTGCTATTCGTACTGAGAAGCCCGACACACCCCGCTCGGGTTCAAAAGGGATAATTAAGGTTATACCTGTGAAAAAAAATGCCACTTTTGGGAAGACAGATGGACAATGGAAGCCCCGGCCGGGCACGGGAACGGCTTTGAAGTTGTTTTTCTCGTGACCTTGCCGCCTTTCGGACCTGCTGAAGGCGGTCAAATGCTTGTCGTTGGTCGGACTTTTTACAGCCGTCAAGCTTGACGGTTTTGCCGCTCCGTATTAGAATAGTTGCCACATGAGGGAGAGTCAGGAGTGAAGGGGTGCCCATCTGTTTTTTTACCGGGTTGCCCTTTCTTCCAAGAGCGGGCAGGAGATTTTTATAAAGGACGGACGCTGAAGTTATTGTCTTGTTACCAAGGTCATACTCTCATGAAAAAGGTGTTCATCAGTATTCTTTTTGTTTTCGTGGCCTTCCCGATCCATGCAGCATCTGGACCTGACAGGAATACCACGCCCAAAATCGCAGTGATGCTTTCCGTGACCGAGTCGTCCGAAAAAGATCTTGTGGATGACATCCGAAACCTGGTCACAAAGGCGCTTGGCACCCTGGAAGATGTCACCATTGTCCGGGAGAGAGAACAGGCTGACTACGGCCTGCTTATCCTGCCCACCAGGACCCAGACGGAAAACGGCCAGGACCTGGGCTTTGGATTGTTTGTGCTGGCAATCAGTCCCTTCAGGGAAAAGGACTTCGACACCCTGGTTGAAAAGGCGAACCTCGGCGCTGAAAAATACGGCGATCTTTTCCCGCTCAGGTATCACACCACATCACTTGATCATATCGAATATCTGGGTTTTCAGGCCGGCCCGCCCCAGGCCCTGGACTCTCTTTGCAGCGCGATCGTCGCCACATTCGACAAGAAATGCCTCGAACCCCGGCGCAACGCGGAAAAAGAGTTGAAAGCAAAGCTCGAAGAGTTGATCGAAGAACAAAAGGCCCTGCTGAAAAAGACTTCACAATCAGGGTCGCCGAAGGCCCGGGGCCACGCGGAGCCTCCCTAGCAACGATGACATCCGTTCTTAGGCCCCTTCAATATCTGAAGCTGTTGTCTTTTGTTTTGTTTGGCGCCCTGCTCTACGCAAACACGCTCCAAGTCCCCTTCCTGTTTGATGACCAGCAGAACATCCTGCAAAATTCTTATATCCGGATCATGGAGCTGGATCCCAAGGGGCTTTACGACGCGGCATTCAAAAAGCACACCTCGAATCGTCCTGTATCAAACACAAGTTTTGCCTTGAACTATTATTTTCACCGGTACCATGTCATGGGGTACCATCTTGTCAATATTTGCATCCATATCCTTGCCGGGATCTTGCTTTTCCGTTTTGTGGAGGTTACCCTTGAACTGGACGCTGCGGTCTCCATAAACCGGGAGGCCTGTCTTCCTTGCATTTCTCAACCCTCTGATTGCTGGGGCTCCAAAGGCCTCAGTATCTCGAACCTCTCCTTGCTTGCAGCCCTGCTGTGGCTCGTCCATCCGGTTCAGACCCAGTCCGTAACCTATGTGGTTCAGAGAATGACCAGTATGGCGGCCATGTTTTACGTATTGTCCCTTTTGCTGTATATCAAAGGTCGGCTTGCCGGCCGCCAAGAAAAGCGTTTGGCATACTTTTCCGGCACCGTCCTGGCGGGGTTCCTGGCCATCGGTTCAAAGGAAACCGCAGCCACCCTGCCTTTTTTTATCCTGCTTTATGAATGGTATTTTTTTCAGGACCTTAGCAAAAAATATCTGAGACAAGCCCTTCCGTATCTCCTTGGGGCGGCATTGCTCCTGGGGCTGCTTGTATTTTGCTACCTTGGCCCAGATCCCATCCGAGCCATACGAATGGGTTATGCAGACCAGCCGTTTTCTCTCCTACAGCGTGTGATGACCGAATTTCGTGTCGTCATGTATTATCTTTCTCTTCTATTGTGGCCTCGCCCGACCCGGTTGAACCTGGATTATGATTTTGTCCTCTCCCGTTCCTGGTTGGACCCG
>JAFDGP010000260.1 GCA_019309245.1 Deltaproteobacteria bacterium
GGCAAACTCGGCAACCGGTGGATCCGGGGGACGGGGCCGCCCTTGACAAAGTGCATGGGGGTTCTTATTTTCTCCAAGGAACTGCGTTTGCGTAAAATCCAGAAAGATCAAGTAGATGTTAGGAGGGCATGTTGGCGGACCAAAAGGAAAAAGAGGCCTCTTTGGACACTGGAGCACAGGGTCCGGAATCTCCAAAGGCGACTGAGGCCCACGACCAGGACACAAAGGGATCCAGGAGCCGGGAAAGGGAACCTCAGGATGAGGCGGCGCAGTTGGAGGCCGCGCGGGCAAAGGCCGAGGAGAATTACGAACGGCTATTGCGGGTGACAGCCGAGTTTGAGAATTACAAAAAGCGCGCTGAACGGGAGATGAAAGATTTTAAAAGGTATGCCAATGAATCTCTGATCAAGGAGATCCTGCCGTTCGTGGACAATCTGGAACGCGCCCTGGCCAGTGTGCATGACCCCGGCGAAAAGGCAATGGAAGGCCTCAGAACCGGCGTGGAAATGACTTTGAACGGACTGCTGGCGACGCTCAAAAAGTTCGGTGTGATGCCTGTGGAGGCTCAAGGAAAGCCTTTCGATCCGAACGTGCATCATGCTGTTTCCCAGGAGGACTCGAGTGAGTACCCTGAAAACTCGGTTTGCCGGGTACTCCAGAAGGGCTATTTGCTCAATGACAGGTTGTTGCGACCCTCGATGGTGGTGGTGTCGCGCAGACCTGAAGCCCAGGGAAAAAACGAAAGCAACGAGGCCGACCCGCAGCACTCCCAAAATCAGGAGGCCCAGCCGGAGCGTTCCAAGAAAAAGAAAATCCGAATCACTGTGCACTGATTTTTCTGAAATCCGGTGGAAAGACAAGTGATTCATTACCGGCGATGCTCGCCGGAGACAACACAACGGGCGGCCCTGCCGCTGCGTGATGATATTGGAAAATTCGAGCTCTAATTAAAGGAGGCACGTGATGAGTAAAGTCATTGGAATCGACCTTGGCACGACCAACTCGTGTGTGGCCATTATGGAGGGAAAAGATCCCAAGGTCATCCCCAACCCGGAAGGGGGAAGAACCACTCCGTCCATGGTGGCGTGGACGAGCAGCGGCGAGCTTTTGGTGGGCCAGGCAGCCAAACGCCAGGCCGTGACGAATCCGGAAAATACGGTATTTGCCGTCAAGCGCCTGATCGGACGAAAATATGCGTCTGCGGAGATCCAGAAGGACAAGACCATCTGTCCATACAAAATCGTCCAGGCCCCCAACGGAGACGCACATGTGGAGATTCAGGGCAAAGCCCACAGCCCGGCGGAAATATCGGCGAAAATCCTGCAATCCATGAAAAAGACCGCTGAAGAATATCTGGGCGAAAAGGTCACCGAGGCGGTTATTACAGTCCCGGCCTATTTTGACGATAGCCAGCGCCAAGCCACAAAAGACGCCGGAAAGATCGCTGGCCTTAATGTCCAGCGTATTATCAACGAGCCTACGGCGGCTTCTCTGGCCTATGGGCTGGACAAGAAAAAGGACGAAAAAATCGCCGTGTTTGACCTGGGCGGCGGCACCTTCGATATCTCGGTGCTGGAGATTGGAGAAGGCGTCTTTGAGGTGAAGTCTACAAACGGGGACACCCACCTGGGCGGCGAGGATTTTGACCAGCGGGTCATCGACTACCTTGCCGAGACGTTCAAAAAGGACCAGGGGATTGATGTCCGCAACGACAAGATGGCGCTGCAGCGACTCAAGGAGGCGGCGGAAAAGGCCAAGATGGAGCTGTCAACTGCCATGGAGACAGAGGTGAACTTGCCCTTTATTACAGCAGACGCCAGTGGTCCCAAGCACCTGAACATCAAACTCACCCGGGCCAAGCTGGAGTCGCTGGTTGATGATCTGCTGGCCCAACTGGAGGGGCCCTGTCGCACCGCCCTGAAGGATGCCGGATTGAGCCCTTCCGACATTGACGAAGTCATCCTGGTGGGTGGCATGACCCGAATGCCGGCGGTCCAGGAAAGAGTGAAGAAGATTTTCGGAAAGGACCCTCACAAAGGCGTGAATCCGGATGAGGTCGTCGCCATCGGGGCAGCCATTCAGGCCGGCGTGTTGCAGGGTGATGTTCAAGATGTCCTGCTGTTGGATGTGACCCCGTTGTCCCTGGGGATTGAGACTTTGGGAGGGGTTTTTACAAAGCTGATTGAGAAGAACACCACCATCCCGACCAAAAAGAGCCAGATATTTTCAACCGCCGCAGACAATCAGCCTGCGGTGTCGATCCACGTCCTGCAGGGCGAACGGGATATGGCGGAATACAACAAGACCCTCGGCCGGTTTGAACTGGTGGGCATTCCCCCGGCACCGCGCGGTGTTCCGCAGATCGAGGTGACCTTTGACATCGACGCCAATGGGATTGTTCACGTATCGGCCAAAGACCTTGGCACCGGGAAGGAACAGTCCATTCAGATTACCGCCTCAAGCGGTCTTTCCGAAGAGGAGATCGAACGACTCGTCAAGGAGGCGGAATTGCATGCCGAAGAAGACAAGAAGAAGAAGGAACTGGTTGAGGCGAGAAACCATGCCGACAACCTGATTTATCAGACCGAAAAGTCCCTGAAGGAATTGGGGGACAAGGTGGATGCCGCGCTCAAGGCGAATGTGGAAGGTGTCATTGAAAGGCTGAAGAAGACCATGGAACAAAACGATGCCGAAGCAATCAAAAAGGTGAGTGAGGAACTCATGCAGGCATCTCATAAACTTGCCGAAGCCATGTACGCTCAGGCCTCCGGCGGCGGTCAGGCCGGAGCGGAGCAGGCTGCAGCGGGCTCAGCCGGGGCGTCCGCCCAGGGACAGGCCGGAGGCGGTTCTGAGGAGGATGTGGTGGACGCTGATTTTGAGGAGGTCAAGGACGACAAGTAGGTTTTTGTGCCTGATCCCCGTTTCAAGACAAAGATCCTGCATCGCGATACCAGGGATGCAGGATTTTTTTTGCCCCCTTCAGCGTCTGTTGTGTTTTCGGACAAGCGCAATCGTTTAAGACACTTAGCGGGCATTGACTGCGAATTTTTCTTTATGAACTACAAAAGCTATGCTAGTTTCCATCTATATTTGTGAAAGACTGTCACGGAAATACGAAGGGACGCTAGCACGAAAAGGAAGACAAACACGCAATGAGACAATACCGCATTGATGAACTGCGACCGGCAGATCATGAAAAGCTGAAAAAGCATCTGGATGAGTACTACGGCCCTTGCCAGGTAGAGGGTCTTTACTGGATTCCACTTCGAGAGGATTTGCTGGATGATGTTCAAAAGGCGCACGGGGACTGTCAGCCGTTTTGCTTTGCGGTTGAGCTGGGACAAAACGAGGTTTCCTTTGAGTTGCTGATTCGAACGCGAAATCGGGTTCGTTGCGACTGTATGCGTTACGCCAACGGGGCCCAGCGGGAGTGTATTATCCGATTTGCGGATGCCATGTTTGAGACCCTGAAGATCCTGACCTGATATCCTGCTTGTTCCCTGGATTTACACAAGATTCAGGTGGTTAATCGGATTGTTGTTTATGATTCGCACGATCTTGATAGCCTTTTGGGCGGTTTTTTCTACGGTTGTGCTTGCATCCGTAGCCGCGGCGATTTCTTTTTCAAAAAAAAACGGGGATACGGCGCATGAGGTTGGGCGATTCTGGGCCAGATGCGTCCTCGCGTTGAGCGGGGTGCGGGTCAGGCTGAAAGGACTGGAAAACATCGATCCACGATCCACCTACGTGTTCATGGTGAACTAGCAGAGCATGTTTGATATTCTTGCGCTTCAGGGGCATCTTCCCATGCAATTCCGCTGGATGGCCAAAAAGGAACTCTTTGAGATTCCTGTCTTCGGGCATGCCATGG
>JAFDGP010000261.1 GCA_019309245.1 Deltaproteobacteria bacterium
CCATAGCCACAGACAGAAACGGAAGATCTGAACTGTAAGACCAGAGCAGGGCTTTCCGGTAACCCAGCAGCTTCACAGACCCTTCCTTATCCATCACGGTAACCGCAATCTCTTTTTTTTTGTCTCCATCCACGTCACCCAGTGCAATGCTGTAAGGCAGACCTTGAAGTGCAACAGTCCATAGAATCTTACCTTCGGCATTTGTCACAACCAATGAATCGTCAAAAGCACCCCCAACGATTTCATCGACACCATCGCCGTCCAGATCCCCGGCGGCCGCTGTGTAGTATGTTCGACTCTTGTCGATCGGCGTTATCCTTGCCGACACAACCCCAAAGACTTGCGAATACAATAGAAGGAGGCTGACCACGCATAGACCAAAATGTGACATTACTTTTCTAAGAAACATACCGGCGGACCTCTCGGCAGGTGTTCCCGCAGCCATGAATCCGCAAGAAGCTGGAAAGCAATGCGAAAAAACAAAGGAAGTTGTAGTTTGTAAATGCGAGCGTCTTGAAAAAAGCCTGAAAGAGTACAGAGACCAGCACGGCAAATAACCCCAACGCCACGTAGCGTATTTGTGGGTCTTTATGAACCTTCATAATACGAATCAAACCACTGGCAAACACGCAACTTATTAGAAGAAATATACCAAGACCGACTAAACCGTATTCGACGAGCAAAAGCACGTAGAGATTATGCGGAATGGGCAGCTCAGAGCCTACTGCGGGTGCAAGGGCATAGTAAGCGCCCGCCCCACTGCCGATCAGCGGCGCTCGCACGAAGAGATCCATAGCAATGGTCCAGGAAGCCACCCTTTCTTCCATGGCGACCTCCGGTTCTAGCAGAAAACTAGAGAATCTATTGTAAAGTGCCTCTACAAAGCGATCTGACCCGACCCATCCCACTACAAACACGAATGAGAGCAATCCGATTACCAAACATGCCAACAAGACCCGCCGGTCTTTGATCGAAAGAATGCTTACACTCAAAAGAATGGCCAGCCAGCTTTTCCTCGAAAAGGTCCCTAACAGAACTGCCGAGGCAACTAAAATAGAAACGACAGCAAGTATCTTCCAGAATTTGGATGGTCTGATCCGATAATTTACAACTGCCACAATCGTGGCGATACTCAGGAAGAACGCCAACTCATTTGGGTTTGCAAAAACGGCGGAAACACGCACCGTCTTTCCAAGCTTGGTGACAACGTCATGGGCAATCTTCACTTTTTCGGCTTCAGGAATGCTCACAAACAGCATGGTATAGAGCCCTGCTACCGACCAGAGAAAGTAAACAACAAGCCAAATCAGCAGCACCCGATTCAAGGCGACCTTGTCTCTGATCAGAAAAATCAACACAAAATAAGTCGCGAATGCGCCGATTAGCTTGATGTCGAAGAAAAGTGTTCTTTGCGGATCCACTGACCATAATGCAGAGGTTACGGCCCATCCGATGAAGAGAAGAATCGGGACATCCATCCAACGGATATCGATTTCTATAGTCTTTCGCTTTACCCATTGCAACGCCCATGCAATGATGCCAGCAGCTGTTGCAAAGTGAACAAGCTTGATATCCGCCATGCCTCTGGTTCCATGTGTTGTGTATTGAGAGGGTATGGATAACAAAATCAGAGCATAGACCAAAGTGGGGGACGTGTACGCACCCAGAAGAAATAGCGCCACCCCAAAGACTGTAACAACCGACAGGTACGGCGAAAATACAAAAAGAATCCCGATTACTGCTTCAATAGCAAAAAACAGAATCCACGGTTTGCCGCTCAATGCTCTATCGTGGCCCCATTTGTTTGCAATCAGTACCTCAGCCATCTATCGTCATCCATCGGATCTTTCTTATCCAGTTTCTTCCCGCTGAAAGAAAATATCTCCCTCTGTTTCATGCCTATCCAAAAACCGACCATCAGCCGCCGGTGAGCGCTACTCCAACACACAATCTCGGCCACCGTGCCGGAACCAGATTGCCTGATCAATCGATATATCCAAGGCCTTGCAATCTTTGCTTGACCGCTTCCGTCTCATCAATGTCAAACGCACGGGGCGCCTCTTCGACCTCTCCGGACGTGCCGCCAGTCTGTACAGGAGAACCGTCCAGGTAGTCCTTGTCAATCCCTTCACGGATTACTGTACCGTCCATGTCCTCTGGAATCGGGATTCCCAGAAGATAAAGGACGGTCGGGGCAAGATCATAAATTGTAACACCCTCCACCTGCGCCTTTTCTCTAAAGTGCCCGCCCGAGCCGACAAATATCCCGTAATCGCGGTGAATCCCGCTGGGCCGTGTGGTATTTTCCGAAGCGAGCAATGCCCTGTCGTCCAAGACCTCGAGAAAATTTCCGTTCGGCCGGTTCCCACTGGGACGATGCACATATCGGTGATCTCTCCATTCAAAGATGATGTCCGGCCCCTTATATGCCTCCGGGCCATGGTAAACCTCCTCCCGGCAGGTGACGTTTCCCGCGATGGCAAGGCCCGTCTGAGGACATTTGAGCATCTTGAGGCGTTGTATGATCTCGGCCCTGACCCTCTCATATTCTGCTCCCGGCTCGACGATTCCTTGCGCCTCTCGGCCTTTGGTATTGATAAAAATGGCAGGATGGTTTTCCCGTGAATAGGCGACCGTCCTGGACCAGTCAATTCCTGGAAGAAACAGCACGGAATCCACCCTGTCGCGCAGCCCGGGTAACAAACGAAGCATCATCTCTTTTGCTTTTCTTGGTAACAGTCTCTTGATTTCGTTATTCGTCCGTTCCAGGAGCCCGTACTTGATACGATCCAGCGCCCCGGGGATACCCCTCTCGCTCGAATAATGGAGAAAACCCTCTGAGTAAAGCCACCGATTGATATACATCGTTCGCCGGCTGGAAGGCCCCGCCCCATGATCGGACATGATGATCACGGAAGCATCTCCAGCAGATGCCAGCAATTGGCCCATACCTTTGTCAATTTCTTCATAGACCAACCGGATGGCCTGAGCATATTCTTCGGACGATCGGCTTTCAGGACGGCTGGGATCAATATATTTCCAGAAATGGTGTTGCACCTTGTCCGTAGCCGTATAGACCATGACAAAAAGGTCCCAGGGTTTGTTTTCCATGAGATATTTGGCGGCCGCCGTTCTGGTTCTGACCATTTCTAAAAGCCCTTCCAGGGCCTTGTCGGGCCGCCCTTGACTAATGTATCCCCAGATGCCGGCTTCCAGAATATACCCACCAATCGTCGCCTTCAACTCGCGCATCAACCCCTTGGGATATGCGAAATCGTCGTCTATCCCGGGAGAGTCGAGCCCAGGGATGAGAAATCCATTCACCTCTTCAGGTGGATAGGTAATCGGCACATTCATCACGCCGACGTATCCGCCGGACTCACTGACAAGTCTCCACAGACTTTTCCCTTTACGAAAACTGGCGTTCAGAAACCGCACGCCGTAGCTGTCTGTCCGTGTTTCAAAAAAGTCATAGATGCCGTGCTTTCCGGCGTTTTTCCCCGTGATAAAGGAAGACCATGCCTGGGCACTGTTGGATAACGGGGTGGACAGCAGGGCTGACCTTGTCCCGTTCTTCAGGCACTGCGCGAGATTCGGCAATCTTCCTTCTGCGATCCACGGATCTATGAGGTCGAATGTCGCGCCATCCAGGCCGATAACGAGAACCTTATTGCCGTTTTTGTCACCCATGTTCATCATCAATCCTCATTGAGCTTTTGGCTCCGGCCAGCTGGAGTCATAGAATATTGGAGTGATGGAGTACTGGGGTACTGGAGTGTTGGAGTGTTGGTTGATCCATTCTCCACGCTCTTTTTTTCCTTCCAGGCTTCGGACCAACTTCAGCAATCCATAGAAA
>JAFDGP010000018.1 GCA_019309245.1 Deltaproteobacteria bacterium
GGGCGCCGAGCTGGTGCGGATTTTGTGGGGACACCCCAATGTGGATGTCACGATGGTGACCTCGCGCCAGCATGCAGGGGTGCCGTTTTCGGATATCTACGGCTCAATGGCGGGCATAATCGATTTGAAGTGTGCTGCCTACCATGAATCGACAGTGGCCGAGTCCGCCGACGTTGTATTTACCGCACTGCCCCACAGGGCGTCCATGGACGTGGCCCCCGGGTTGATTGCACGGGGCACCAGAGTCATTGATTTGAGTGCGGACTTCAGATTCAAAAGTGCGGCCACCTATGAGGCTTGGTATGAACCCCATCTCGCCCCGGACTTGCTTTCATCGGCTGTTTACGGATTGCCCGAGGTCTTTGCGGATGATATTCGTCACGCAACGCTTGTCGGCAACCCCGGTTGTTATCCGACCAGCGTACTTTTGCCGCTGTTGCCTTTGATCCGGGAACCCTTTGTGGACCTGCAATGGATCAACGCAGATTCTAAATCGGGTACAAGTGGGGCGGGACGGGCCGTGAGCCTCGCAACCCATTTTTGTGAGGTCAACGAAGGGTTCAAGGCGTATGCCGTGGATGATCATCGCCACAACCCGGAAATGGATGAGGTCTTAAGTGCATATTGTGGCAAACCGATTCACGTGACATTTGTCCCGCACCTGGTGCCCATGACCAGGGGGATGTTGACAACGCTGACCATTGGGCTTAGGGAGCCTGTGAGCCCGGAACACGTAGTAGCCCGCCTCGAAACCTTTTACTCCAGTCGGCCCTTTGTACGAATTTGTGCCCTGGGAAAGTTTCCAAATACCATGGATGTCAAGGGAACTAACTATTGCGACATCGGGGTTCGGGTTTGCCGAGACGGTAAGCGGCTCATTTTGGTTTCCGTGATCGACAACCTGGTCAAAGGGGCTTCTGGACAGGCTGTTCAAAACATGAATATCATGTTCGGACTTCAGGAAACAGCGGGACTAGACTTGGTGCCCTATCCCCTGTAGCGGTCTGGGCCCGTGCACAATCCACCGGCGATCGTATGCCAGCACAGACGGAAAGCACGCCGGAAACGGTGTAACCTTTTCAATTCTCACCGGAAGGGGCGGTGAGTTGTGCGCGCACTCAAAGCCAAAATCCTTTATGTAATCAGCGACGACCAGTAGGATTTTGGTGTCGAGACTCCTTTTAGGGGCCTTCCTCATGCCACCAATTCTACTGGTGGTGGCTGATTCGGCTGTCTTGCCGGGGGGATGCTTGAGGAATAATGCGGCAAAACTTCAAACTGATCCTTGAATATGATGGGGCATGCTATCACGGGTGGCAGCGTCAGAAGGACGTTGCCACGATTCAGGGGACCCTTGAGGCCGCACTGAACGTCATGACAGGACAACCTGTTACGGTCATCGGTTCCGGGCGCACGGATGCGGGGGTGCATGCCTCAAATCAGGTGGCCAACTTTGTGGTGGATTCCCGGCTCACCGCACAGGTCTTCCGAAAAGGGTTAAACAGCCTTTTGCCGGATGACATCGTGATCAAGGCATGCTCAGAGGTCGCAAGGAGTTTTCATGCCAGATATGACGCCTCCAGCAAGATCTATGAATACGTGATTTTGAATCAACGCTTGCCCCGGGCAATTTTTCGGCAGTATGCCTGGCACGTCCGCAACCGACTTGATCTGGCGGCGATGAGACAGGCCGTCTCGGCCCTGAAGGGGACGCATGATTTTTCCGCATTTCAGGCCAGTGGCAGTCCCCGGTCCACTGCGGTGCGTACGGTGCTTGACGTGAGTCTTGTGCAAGCCCGGCGGGGCGCTGATTATCTCGTGTTTCGCATCGAGGCGGACGGTTTTCTGCGGTGCATGGTGCGAAATATTGTCGGGACCCTGGTAGACGTCGGCAGGGGAAAGATCTCCCCGGAGACATTTTCCGACATCCTGAAATCGAAGAACCGGAACAACGCCGGAGTTACGGCGCCACCCCACGGGTTGTTTTTAAAAGCGGTTAGGTACCGGTAATGGACAGGGGGTCGGCATGGTTGTGGTCTTGACATTAAGGATGACTTGCCGAGACGACTTGGTGACGAACCCTGGGTCACGTCTGCCGGCTGATGTTTCTCAAGACGGTGCGGTCTTCATAGGTTGAGATGATGTCCCTGCGGCTGATGACGCCGACGAGCTTTTGCAGGTCGGCCTTGTCCACAACAGGCAGGATCGAGAAATCCCCTTGAGAGATCCTTCCGAGTGCCACAAACAGACTGTCATCTTCGGTGACTGTAACCAGGTTGGACGTCGCGATATCCTGGGCGACAAGTTTTCTGTCAGATCCGACGGCCTTTTCACAGTCGGATAGTGAAATGATGCCTGTCAAACGGCCGGTGGGGTCCACCACTGCAAAGCTGCTGAACTTACTTTTATATACCAGATTCTTTACCTGTTCAAGGGGCATTGTCGAAGGAATGACTTGGACCTGGGTGCGCATGGCCAAGCGGACCGGTATGTCTTTGAGGCGGGTGACCTCTCGATCCTGGTCGATATGGGTCCGTTGGCCTCCCGACTTGATTTCTTCCACTCTTTGATTGTAATACTCGATGACCTCCCGGCGGTCCAGCATACCGATGAGCCTCCGGCGATCTTCGTCCTTGACCACTGGAATCCGTTGAATATTGCGTACCGTGAATTTTTTCATGACCTCGTTCAGGTCCTCGGACGGTGTTGTAACGATCATGGCGGGATTGGCGATATCTATCATCACAACAAGGTTGCCCAGATCACGCTCAAACAGGATTCCCCGCACGTCGTTGATGGAGAATATACCGGTCAAAAGACCCTGGTCATCCACGACGGGGAAATACTGTTGATCTGTTTCGGAAAACAAGTCCCTGAATTCATTCAGAGTCATGTTTTCGGGGATGACCTTGACTTTTCGCACCTTTGGCATCAGCTCCTTCACCCTGATGGTGCCCAGCACGTCTACGAAGAAATCTCCCCGATGCGCGTTTGAATCGATCCGTGTTGGGACCTGCTTTTCATAGATCGTCCACCTTTGGGAGAGCAAAAATGCCAGAGAGCAGACCAGCAAACTGGGTAAAAGAAGATGATACGAGTTGGTCATCTCGCTGACAAAGATGATTGTGGAAATCGGGGCATTGGACACGGCTGCAAAAAAACCGGCCATCCCCACAACAACGAATGCTCCCGGCTCCGTCACGACACCGGGCATAATACTATGAAACATCCTGCCGACAGCGCCGCCGAAGGCCCCCCCGATGACCACCGAAGGACCGAAAACGCCGCCGCTTCCCCCTGAACCGATGGAAAACGAGGTGGTCAGAATTTTCCCGAAGGCCAGGCCCAGAAGGAACAAGGTGGGCAGCTCATTGTTCAGGGCCATCTGGGCGGAGCCGTAGCTGAACGCGAGTGTCTCTTTCATAAACAGGCAGCCTACCGCTCCCGTCATCAGCCCCCCAATGGCGGGTTTGAAGTGGTTTGGGATTTTCAGTTTATGAAAGAGGTCCCGAACACCGTAAAAGGATTTGATATACACGACACCGCCCGCAACCAAAACGAACGTAAGTACCACGTACGGCCCCAGTTCCAGTGGGTTCTGAAAAGCAAAATCCGGAGACTGAAACAGCGATCCCCAACCGAAGACAAGACAAAACAGGCAGTATGCCACGACCGAAGAAATGCCTGCCGGGATGATGACCTCGAATTCAAATTCGGGCTGTTGATACAAGACCTCGGCAGCGAACAGGGCCCCGGCGAGGGGGGCTCGAAAGATTGCCCCGATGCCGGCACCGACCCCTGCGGCCAACATAATGCGCCGTTCTCGATCTGAAAGGCCCATCTTTGCCGCGAGAAACGATCCGAATCCGGCACCGATCTGCGCAATCGGGCCTTCACGGCCGCCCGATCCGCCTGTGGTGATGGTAATGGCAGAAGCGATTGTCTTGATAAAAGGGATCCGGCCTCTAACAAAGCCGCCCTTATTATGGTAGGAATCAATCGCGGCGTCCGTACCGTGCCCCTCCGCTTCGGGGGCAAAGGTGTAAACCAGCCATCCGCTCACAAGTCCACCCAGAGCGGGCAGGAAAAAAAGCATCCATGGGTTTAAGGGCTTTGTGGCGGCTGAAAAAAGGTGGGACTCTCCTGCCGGTGCATGGTGCCGGTAACCGGCAATTTGTTCGAGAAAGACAAACAGTCCGGCCTGACACAGGTACTGAAATACAATTGCACCAAGGCCGGAGATGAGCCCAATAAGGATATAGTAAAAAATCCACTTGCCCGCGGTAGCGATTCGAAGGGTTTCGTCCTTTGGTTTTGGTGTGCTGGAGGTTGTCTTCTTCCTGAAAGGAATTGCCATTGCGTTCAATGTCTGGTACGCATTGCAGGATCAATTATGCCCTTGATGTTCTCAGTTTTCCGCGCTAACCTATGACGCGTCGGTTGAATGTCTTGTTAGCAGTTATAGTTACGCTCTGGCGCAGGGTCAAGGAAAAACCCGCCAGCTCTGGATCTCTGTTACTGGCGGTCGGAGCTGCGTTTTCCGGGCAGCTGTTTTTGGGCCATCGTCTCAAGGAAAAGCGTAGGAGGATATTATAATGTTATCAGAACGGGTGCGTGCGATCAAACCGTCTCCGACGCTGGCCATGAATGCCAAGGCTGTTGCCATGCGGCGGGCGGGTGTAGACGTCATCAGTTTTGGTGTGGGAGAGCCCGATTTTGAAACGCCGCAGCACATTCGCCAAGAAGCGGTGCGGGCGATGGAAGAGGGATTCACCCGATATACTGCGGTGGGGGGTATCCCCGAGCTCAAAGATGCGATTATAGAGAAGTTTAAGACAGATAATGGCCTGGAATTTGACCGTGACTCTGTCATGGTTTCCTGTGGGGGCAAACACGTGTTGTATAATCTGGCTCAGGCCATCCTGGATCCTGGGGACGAGGTCATCATCCCGGCCCCGTATTGGGTGTCGTACCCGCCGATTGCTGTTTTGGCCGGGGCTGAACCCGTGATTGTTCCCACGGAGGCCCGAGACGATTTCAAATTGTCTCCGGAGGCCCTTGAACAGGCGATCACGCCGAGGACCAAACTGTTGGTCCTCAACAGTCCTTCCAATCCCACCGGGGTGGTCTATACCCAGTCCGAGTTGGAGGCATTGGCAGAGGTGGTGCTTCGGCATGACATTTTTGTGGTGTCTGATGAAATATACGAGAAACTGATTTTTGACGATCAGGTGTTTTTCAGTATTGCGCAGGTCAGTGATGCGCTCAAGGCCAGGACCTTTGTGGTTAATGGTGTTTCCAAGACCTACGCCATGACCGGCTGGCGCATCGGTTACGTGGGAGGCCCAAAAGAGGTGATTGCGGCCATGACCAAGATTCAGAGCCAAAGCACTTCAAATCCGAATTCGGTAGCACAACGGGCGGCCATTGCGGCACTCAATGGACCGCAGGACTCGGTTCTGGAGATGAAGCGCGCATTTGACGAGCGGCGCAGTGTCCTGGTGGATCGTTTGAACGCCCTGGACGGGGTCGTGTGCAATCGACCGCAGGGGGCTTTTTACGCCTTTGCAGACTTCAGCCATTATTACCGGAAAGAAAAGGACGGCCATACACTGGACGGCTCAACCGCCCTGTGCGAATATCTTTTGACTCAGGCCCGAGTCGCCCTGGTGCCCGGCATTGCCTTTGGGGCGGACAACTTTATCCGATTTTCTTACGCAACGAGCCTTGAGACGATCGCACAAGGCCTTGATAGGATTACGGAGGCTCTGGAGGCTTTATCCTCTTAAGAAACGCAATTCAAATTTTGGGACAAAAGACTTTAAAAGATAACCACGAAAACACGAAAGATTGAAAGCACGAAATAAAAGACATGGAGGCTTTCGTCTTTTGCGCCCTTCGGGCTTGAGAACAGCACGTGATTTGCGGCTTGACGCCTTGAAAACATCACGTGATAAAATTTTTTTGGATCGGGTTTGTCCGCCCGCCCCAGGCCCACGCCCGGGTCCGCCTGAGGCGGACCCGGGGCGCGAAACCTCAAAGAACCCCGCTCAGAAAAAAGGAACGTCATGTGTGGATAAAATCTAGCGGGCGTTTCGCTTGGAAGCCTTCAGCGGGTTAATCTTGCTCTTTTCGGTCTTGGTGTTATCCTTGACATGCGTTGCCAGGTTGCACCTGCCATTCTTCCACTTGGAAGAGGGGTCCGGACACGCCGTGCAGTACCACCCCGAGGGGTATTGCGAGGCCCGACCGCATCCCTCACAAGCTTCCACCGCCGGATGGCAACTCCCGCCATTGAAGGCACATCCTTTTTTGGTCATGAAAACGCATTCCATCCCCGGTTTTACCGTTGTACAGTCCATTGGAATCACCTCCCTTTGTTGAATTTTTGTTTGTTCGCTTTGATCACCTGGTACGGCGTCAAAATCTTAAAATATTATCATTGACTTTGACGATTTGTCAAACTAAATTCTCTCGCGGGTTTGGTTCAACCCGCGGTTCAACCCGCGCTGTTTCCGCCGTCACATGGATCTACCGACCATCCGGATTGCCCGGATGACCATTGTGGCATATCGCCGGACTATCGTGCCCGACACGATGATGTTGACGGTTTTTTTGTTTATGCTTTTAAGCGGCGGTTCTGGAACACGTCTTGCATACTTTTTCATCGTCAACGACTCCCGGTTCATGTAGGGAGAGGGGATAAGGTTCTGGTATGCTGACTTTAGTTTTAACCACGTGAGGGAGAACGAAAATGGCAATCTACCTGTGGCAGGGAACGGACAGGAAGGGCGCCGTTCAAAAGGGCGAGTTGGAGGCAGCCGACGAGGCGGCCGTACGGTCTCAGCTTCGCCGGATGAAAATAACGCCTTCAAAAATAAAGAAGAAGCCCAAAGATCTGTTTGAAAATGTGTCGTTTTTACAGCCCAAGGTGCAGACCGCCGATGTGGTGGTCTTTGCGCGTCAATTTGCCACTATGATCAATGCGGGACTGCCGTTGATTCAGTGCCTGGATATCCTGCAATCTCAGCAAGAAAACAAGACCTTTAAGAAGATGCTCAAGGAAATCAAGGAAAACGTGGAAGCCGGTTCCACCTTGGCGGATGCTTTGAAAAAGTATCCCGATACCTTTGATGATCTTTTTGTGAACATGGTGGCGGCTGGGGAGACCGGCGGTATCTTGGATACGATTCTGGAAAGGTTGTCCGGATATATGGAAAAGGCGATGAAGCTGAAAAAACAGGTCAAATCCGCCATGACCTATCCGATTATCGTGCTTGTTATTGCCGTCTTGGTAATCGGTGTGATCTTGGTTTTTGTGATTCCCGTATTCGAAAAGATGTTTTCCGATTTCGGCGGGGCCCTGCCTGCCCCTACTCAGCTTGTGGTGAATCTGAGCCGGTTTGTCAAAGGCAATGTCGTGTACATGATCGTTGCCCTCGTGGTCTTTGTGTTTGCTGTGAAACGATTTTACGGCACAGAAAAAGGCCGGGCTCTGATCGATGATAACATACTCAGGCTCCCGGTCGTGGGGCCTCTGTTGCGCAAGGTGGCTGTTGCCAAGTTTACAAGAACACTGGGCACCATGGTTGCCAGCGGCGTGCCCATACTGGATGGCCTTGATATTACAGCAAAAACCGCCGGCAATAAAACTGTTGAGGCAGCTGTTTACAACGTGCGTACCGCCATTAGCGAGGGGCAGACCATGGCGGGGCCTCTGGCCCAAAGTGGGGTGTTTCCATCCATGGTCTGTCAGATGGTCGCTGTGGGAGAATCCACGGGGGCACTGGACGCCATGCTTTCGAAGATCGCAGACTATTATGACGATGAAGTCGACGCGGCCGTAGATAGCCTGACCGCAATGATTGAGCCGTTTATGATGGTCTTTTTGGGCGCGACGATCGGCGGGCTGGTGATTTCCATGTACCTGCCGATTTTCAAGATGGCGGGCATGGTCGGCGGATAAGACAGTGACCGGCATGGCTCTTGGACACCAGGCCACGCTTCAGCATTCACCGTCCAACCGGCTGCAATGGCTCATGCTTTTGCGGGTGGTGTTTACCACCCTGCTGCTCGGCTCAACCATCGCTGTACAGATTGTCGATCAGGATTCCCTCATCAGCTTCCCCTTGTTGGTCCTGTATGGCCTTATCGGGGGTGTCTACCTGCTCACCTTTTTCTATGTTCTGGTCTTAAAACGACGGGGTCCCTCTCCAGCATTTACTCACGCCCAGATCGGTGTTGATACGCTGTTTGTCACCGCGCTCATCTACGTAACAGGCGGCATCGGCAGCGTGTTTACCTTCCTCTATCTGGTGGTGATTGTCTATGCCAGTATCCTGCTCTACAAACGGGGAAGCCTCATCATGGCGAGTTTGTGCAGCCTTGAGTACGGCATGTTGATCGGGCTTGAATACTACGGCATCATCAACGCCGCCTACACTGAGGCCGGTCCGGGTGCCCCGGCGTACGATCCGTCTTATGTCATCTATAACGTCCTCATCACGGTGATGGCCTGTTTTCTCGTGGCTTTTTTGAGCAGCCACCTTGCCCAGCAGACAGCTCGAACTGAAAAAGAACTGCAAGCCAAACAGCAGGACTTTCGCCGATTGGAAGCCTTTAATGCCAGTATCATCCAGAGCATGGACAGTGGACTGCTGACGATAGACATCAATGGAAGGATCAGCTCATTTAACACCGCTGCCGAAGCAATCACAGGATATCAAAGACAGGAGGTGATCGGCAAGCCCCTGGGTGCGATCTTTCCCGAGATCGATCAACAGTACTCTCCGGATATCGCCTCGGATCAAAGGAAGCCTTACCGCCGGGACGTAGTGTTCAGAAAAAAGGACAGTACGGAGGGGTACCTCGGTTTTTCCGTGTCATCATTGCGCGGCGCCGATGGAAAGACCCTTGGGAATCTTTTGATATTTCAGGATCTAACGGCCTTAAAAATTATGGAGTCCCATATCAAGAGAGTGGAACGACTCGCAGCGGTGGGAGAAATGGCTGCGGGTATTGCGCATGAGATAAAAAACCCACTCGCTTCCATGAGTGGGTCTATCCAGCTCCTTGACAGACAGATCCAAATGACCCCGGTAACACAGAAGCTCATGAAGATCGTCCTCCGAGAGGCCGATCGGCTCAATACCCTGGTCAATGACTTTTTGCTTTTTGCCCGTCCCTCTTCAGGGCGCAGTGAGCCCGTGGAGCTGGAGCCGGCGCTTCGAGAAACCCTGGAGCTTTTCGAAAAAGATGCTGTTTGTCGAGACAGAATCACGGTGGTTCGCAACCTTACGCGCAATATCTGGACCTCCATGGACCCCAAGCACCTGCGCCAGATCTTTTGGAATCTGTTGTTGAATGCGGCCCAGGCGATCAATGGACACGGCACCATTAACGTCGCGCTGAGCGCCTCAGACGGGACCGCAATGGTCAAAATCACCGATGACGGACTCGGAATGTCAGAGCAGACACAAGGGCAGATTTTTGATCCGTTTTTCACAACCCGTCCCCAGGGGTCCGGGTTGGGGCTTTCCATCGTACACCGACTGCTGGAATCTTGCGGGGGCACGATCGATGTGCAGAGTTCGCCCGGCCGCGGATCGAGTTTTTCCGTGTTCCTGCGCACAATTGACCCGCCAAACACGGCCCCAGCGTAGCGTTTTACCTTGACACTCTGCCACCGAATAGGTTAGCTAACTCCGGCATTAAGCCACCACTAAAGGGGTGGCTTAATGCCGGAGCTAAAGCATAGAATTTTGGTTTTCTTGATACTATCTTTGATACCAACCCCGGCAGGTTGGGTCCCTTGAGGGGGTATTTTTGCCGGCAGAAGATATAAACCAACTCATGCGCCAACGGCGCCGTAAGGCCGAGGCCTTGACCCAAGAGGGGGTACCCCTTTATCCAAACGACTTTAGAGTATCGCACACGGTCGCCCAGGCCCGGCATCTTATTGAAGAGTCCGGCGAGGAAGCAGGTCGCACGGTTTTGTCCATGGCCGGCCGCATTGTCGGGCTGCGTTCGTTCGGCAAGGCCGCTTTCCTCCATTTCAAGGACGGCACGGGGAAACTTCAGGCCTATATCAAGCGGGACGGGATCGGTCCTGAAGCCTACGGTCAATTCAAAAAGTACGATGTGGGAGACTTCATCGGGCTGAAAGGGACTTTGTTTCAAACCAAGACGGGCGAATGGACACTCCTGGCCACACAGGTCCGCCTGCTGTGCAAGGCTCTTAGGCCGTTGCCGGAAAAATTTCATGGCCTCAGGGATCCGGAAAAGCGTTTTCGGCAGCGATACTTGGACCTGTTGATGAACACCCGGGTGCGGGACGTTTTTATTAAAAGGGCTGCAATCGTCCAGGCTTTTCGAGACTTTCTCCGGCAACGGGACTTCCTTGAAGTCGAGACCCCCATGATGCAACCCATTGCCGGTGGGGCGGAGGCCGAGCCGTTCAAGACGCACCACAATGCGCTGGGCATCGACCTTTTTTTGCGCATTGCTCCTGAGCTCTATCTGAAACGGCTGGTTGTGGGCGGATTTGACAGGGTCTTTGAGGTTAACAGGAATTTCAGGAATGAGGGCATTTCTACCCGGCACAACCCCGAGTTCACCATGTTGGAATTTTACATGGCCTACGCAACCCACGAGGACCTGATGAGCCTTACCGAAGAGATGTTCAGGGACGTGGCCCGACGGGTGCTGGGACGGACCTCTTTTATGTATCAAGGCAATGAAATTGTCCTGGATGGGCCATGGCCGCGGTTGTCTTTGACAGACGCCCTGAGGGACTTAGGCGGTCTTGATCCTGTCCTGTTTCACGATAGGGACGGACTGCTGGATTTTGCCAGGGCAAAAGAGATCCATGTGGAAAAAAAAGGGAAACATTGCGGTAAGATCCTGGCAAAACTCTTTGACGCTTTGGTGGAGCCTCAACTCATTGCGCCGACCTTTATCGTGGATTATCCTGTGGAGATTTCACCCCTGGCCCGAAGGAGTGATTCTGACCCGGACGTCACGGAACGGTTCGAATTGTTTATCGGAGGAAGCGAGATCGCAAACGGGTTCTCCGAACTAAATGATCCGATTGACCAGAAGGCGCGTTTTTTGGCCCAGATGGCCGCGCGCCGGGAGGGTGATGAGGAAGCCCACCATATGGACGAAGACTACATAACGGCCCTGGAATACGGCATGCCTCCAACGGCGGGCGAAGGGGTCGGTATCGATCGTTTGGTCATGTTGTTTACAGACATGTCCTCCATCCGAGAGGTGATCCTATTCCCCCTTTTGAGACAAACCGGCCGGTAGCCCCATCGGACATTTTTGGTGACGGGCGGGGCTATGTCGCCCGTGGACCGGGCTGGTGTGTCCACATGCTGGATTTGCCTGGGATAACCGCTGGTTGAGGAGCCCCGGAGCCTTGTCGTTCGAACTTTTCGTTAGCCTTCGATACCTTCGTTCCAAGCGCAAGCAGGCCTTTATCTCGGTCAACACCGTGATTTCCGTTGCGGGGGTGATGGTCGGGGTGATGGCAATGATGGTGGTTCTGGCGGTCATGACGGGATTTAGTGCGGATATCAAATCGAAGATTCTGGGTATGAATGCCCACATCAGGGTGATGAGTAGAACAGGACGGCTACAGGGGTACGAGCGGGTGCTCAAGCAGATCGAAGGGATCGCAGGGGTTGAGGCTACTGCACCGTTTATCCATGGCCAGGTGATGCTTCGCAGCGGCACAGGAGTCTCCGGCGCGGTGTTAAAAGGCATTGATCCCGATCTGGCAGGTCGGGTTCTGGCCCTGGAACAGTCGATGAAACAACAAGATCTGCGCGCCCTGATCACACCAGCGCAACCGGCCGGGAACCGTCGGTTGCCATCGATTCCGGGGGTTATCCTGGGCAAGGAACTGGCGCGACTTTTGTTGGTCGGACCCGGCGACGAGCTCTATGCGATCTCTCCTGCAGCAGGGACATTAACACCCATGGGGGCCCGTGTGCCCCGGATGGTCCGGTTGCGGGTCGTGGGGGTATTCGATTCGGGCATGTATGATTATGATAGTTCTTTTGCCTATGTTTCCATTGCGACCGCACAGGACTTGCTCAAGCTCGGAACCGCTGTCCATGGTCTTGAGGTAAAAGTTTCGGATATTTATCAGGTTAGCAAGTTGGCGCAGAAAATCCTGACGAGCCTGGGCCCCGGTTACTGGACGCAAGACTGGATGCAGATGAATAAGAACTTTTTCTCAGCGCTTAAGTTGGAAAAGACGGTCATGTTTATCATCCTGGTCTTGATCGTGCTGGTTGCCGCTTTTAATATCGTCAGTACGCTGATCATGATTGTGATGGAAAAAACAAAAGACATTGCCATCCTCAAGTCTATGGGGATGACCGCCAAGGGCGTTATGAAGATCTTTATGATAGAAGGCCTGATTATCGGGATCCTGGGTACGGTGCTGGGCCTGGTGGGTGGCGGCGTGTTGTGTTTTCTTCTGGATCGCTACGAGTTTGTCAGGCTGCCCAGCGATGTGTACTATATCTCCACGCTGCCCGTTCGGGTGCAAGCGATGGACGTAACACTTGTCGCCGTGTCGGCGATTGCCATCAGCTTTCTGGCGACTCTTTATCCTGCATTTCAAGCGTCCCGAATGGACCCAGTATCAGCGATTCGTTATGAGTAGCCACGGTGTGTTGCTGGAAGTTGTGGATGTGCGCAAATCATTCGTCACCAACGGGAACCGTGTGGACGTATTAAAGGGGGTTTCGTTTCAGGTGCGATCGGCAGAGATGGTTGCCGTTGTTGGGGCGTCCGGCGTGGGCAAATCCACTTTGCTTCATGTACTCGGCACGCTTGAACGGCCTGACCGGGGCCGGGTTTTGTATCGTGGGGATGACGTTTTTGGGTATGATGATGAGGCGCTGGCGGCGTTTCGGAACCAGACCATTGGTTTTGTTTTTCAGTTCCATCATCTCCTGGCGGAATTTAATGCCTTGGAGAATACGATGATGCCTGCCCTGATCAGGGGGATAGCACCGAAACGGGCACGAGAAAAAGCGGAAACGATCCTGGTGCGGGTGGGCCTGAAAGATCGGCTCAGGCATGCCACCGGAGAGCTTTCCGGAGGCGAACAACAGCGGGTGGCATTGGCCAGAGCGCTTGTCTTGAATCCGGACGTGCTGTTGGCTGATGAGCCCACCGGAAATCTGGATTCCAGGACCAGCGAGACCATCCATGAATTGTTGCTTTCACTCAATGAAGACAACGGCGTGACTGCGGTTATCGTGACTCACAACATGAGTCTGGCCGGCCGGCTATCACGCTGTATGACCCTGGTAGATGGAGTCCTGGTGCCTGTCGGCGGAAACAGCAGGGAAAAGTCGGGCGAAGGTAGACAGACATGACGAAACGGTTTCTTTTGGCGCTGTGTTGTGTGATTTTTCTCCCGGAGACGGTGCCGGCACGACAGGAAGTTCGTGTCCTGGTGGCTCCTTTCCAGGTTCATGCTTTTAAAGACACCGACGTGTTGCGGGAGCAGGTTCACGGCCTTTTGTCTCAACAACTGAGCCTGAGCGGGGTCACGGTATTGGAGGTTCCCTCAGGGCCGGGCGGGGTGCCTGAAGCCGGCCCGGCACGGGGGGTATCGTATTTTCGCGGTCTTGGAGAGAGGGCATCGGCGGATTTTGTTATTTGGGGGGCACTCACGCGCATCGGTTCACGCTATAGCCTGGATGCCAAAGTACTCGAAACCTACACGGAAGCCCCCCCACGACCTGTCTATGTGGAAGGAGAAGGGGTCGAAAGCCTGTTGGATGCGGTCCGTTCTTTGGCGCAAAAGATCGGCATGCGGGTGCTGGGCCTGGATAAGGTTGCGGATGTGGTCGTTTCGGGCAATCAGCGTATTGAGGCGGAAGCCGTCAAACGGGTCATCAAGACGAAACCGGGCGATTTGTACCGTGCCAAGACGATCCGCGAGGACGTCAAGGCCATTTTCAAGATGGGCTACTTCGGCGATGTCCGGGCGGATGTCTCCGATACTGCCGAGGGCAAAGTGGTGACGTTTGTGGTCAAAGAACGGCACACAGTACGCCATATTCGGATCAAGGGGAATCACCGGTTTGATGATGAGAAGATTCGGGAGCTTGTCAGTATTAAACCGGGTGCCATTTTGAACTTCAATACCCTTAGAAAGGACGTTGAGGAGATCAGGTCCCTTTATACCAAAGAAGGTTACCATCATGTGGAAGTGACCGATGAAATCAAACCGGTATCGGACAAAGAAGCAGATATCGAATTTGTCTTGAAAGAAGGCGAAAAGGTCTTCGTCAGATCCATATCATTTGAGGGGAACAAGGCCTATAATGACGATTTCCTCAAGGATCTGATGAAGACCAAGGAAAAGGGCTTTTTTTCATGGCTGACGTCGTCCGGGGACCTGGATGAACAAACCCTCGAACAGGATATTTCTAAGATTGCGGCTTATTACCATAACCATGGATATATTCAGGCCCGGGTCGGGGATCCCGAACTCCATTATGACAAGAACTCTATCCGTATTTCAGTCAAGATTGACGAAGGGCCGCAATTCAAGGTGGGCAAGGTGGATGTGACCGGAGACTTGATCCGGCCCCAGGAGGAATTGCTGAGCGCCGTCAAAATCGCCAAGCAACAGGTTTTCAACAGGGAGGTCGTCAGAGAGGATATCCTGACGTTGGGAGACCTGTATTCAGACGAGGGTTACGCCTATGCGGAGATTTCTCCTATGATTGAACAGCATGAAGAGACCCATACCGCTGACGTGACCTATGTGGTTCACAAAGGCCCGCTGGTGTATTTTGAAAGGATCATCATTGCGGGAAATACGAAAACGCGTGACAAGGTGATTCGAAGGGAACTGAAGATTTACGAACAGGAACTGTTCAGCGCAAAACGTCTGAAATTGGGAACGCGTAACCTCTACCGGCTTGACTATTTTGACGACATCAAGATCAACACGACCAAGGGCAGTGCACCGGATAAAATGGTTGTCAAGATCGATGTCACAGAGAAACCGACCGGGTCTTTTAGTTTTGGAGGTGGCTACAGTTCCGTGGACCACGTGTTTGTCATGGCCTCCGTTTCACAGCGCAATCTTTTCGGAAAAGGGCAGCGGTTGGCCTTTCGGACGCAGATGGGAAGCAGGACCACGGATTTTACGTTCAGCTTTACCGAACCTTGGCTTTTTGACAGGCCGTTGTCTGCAGGCGTCGATTTGTACAATACGAACAGGGACTATGATACGTACGATAAAAAAAGCCTGGGCGGGACACTCAGGCTGGGTTATCCGCTTTCTGATTACACCAGGGTTTACTTCTCTTACAATTACGACCGTGCCAGGATCCAAAACCTGACGTCTGATGCTTCTTCAGCCATCCGTGATTTCGCCGGGACCAATGTCGGACACACCCTGACCGCTACAATACGCCGGGATTCCAGGGACCGGATTTTTAACCCCACGGAAGGCTCGGAGAACACTTTGACGATTGAACATGCAGGCACCCCATTCGGGGGGGACATCGGGTACACAAAGTATATTGGGGATTCAGGGTGGTATACCCCTCTGTTCTGGAGCACGGTGGGCTTGGTTCACGGGCGGATCGGCTTCATTCACAGCGACCCGACCGGTCGGGTTCCCACGTGGGAACGCCTTTATCTGGGAGGCATGAACTCGATCCGGGGTTACGGCTGGCGCGACATCAGTCCGCGCGATCCGGTGACCGATGACAGAATCGGCGGCAACAAGATGATCCAATTCAATGTAGAATTCTTGTTTCCGTTGCTCAAAGACGCCGGTGTCCGGGGGCTCCTTTTCTATGACACCGGTGATGTTTTTGATAATGGAGAGAAGTTCACCCTGGATAACTTGCGGCAAAGCGTGGGGTATGGCGTTCGATGGTATTCACCGATCGGCCCGATTCGACTGGAATACGGATATATTCTAGACTCCGAGCACAGAGGCGAAGGCGGCTGGGAGTTTAGTATGGGGGCGGCATTCTAAGATGCTCTTCGACATCCCTTGCGTTGCGGATGGGTTTTCAGCTTTTAGGAAAAGGGAAAGCAGCCCCGCTCATTTGAGAACCGGAGGTTGATTGCCGAGCGGTCTGTCCGGGAAGGCTTGATTTATTGATTCATGGTTGGATAATGGTTGTGGGTCATCTGTTACCGGCCGCTGGTGGCCGGAAAGTGCAGTATTGGAGGTGTTTCATGAAAGTTCGGATTATCGGAATGATGGTCGCGGCCTGTGTGTTCGGTTTTTTGCAGGCTGCCCATGGGGCGGAGGTCGCCAAAATCGGGGTCATTGATTTCCAGCGGATCATCGACACATCGAATGCTGGGAAGCGTTCGTCTGAGGAAATCAAGCGGCAGGGAAAAAAGATGGAAAAGGTCTTGAAGGAAAAAGAGTCTGAGGTTGAGGCGCTAAAAAAAGAGATGGAACAGAAGGCCCTGGTCATGAGCCAGGAGGCCAAGGACGAAAAAGAACGCGCTTTGCGGATCAAGACAAATGACCTGGTATCATTGAGGAAACGGTACCTGGATACATTGAAAGAAACCAACCTCAAGCTTTCTAATCAGATCAAGGATGACGTGTTTCAAATCGTGGAAAAGATGGGAAAACGGGGAGGCTATCTGTTGATTCTTGAAAAACGGGTCGGGGGGGTGATCTATGCGCCCAGTGCCATTGATATTACGGACAAAGTGATACAGGAATACAATGCTGTGGATGCCAAGCGTCGTGAGAAAAAACAGTCCAAGGACTGATTCCCCGTGTAGGTGTTTGGAGATATGGAGTTATCTGTTCGCGAGATTGCCCGCCTGGTCGACGGAGAGATCGTTGGTCGTGATGATATCGTTGTTAAGGGGCTTGCCGCTTTGGACCGGGCCGGTGATGATGAAATCAGTTTTGCGGTTTCTGAAAAATACAGAACGCAGATCCAACGGACCCGCGCTTGCGCGGTGATCGTGCCTGCAGATATGGAGGAACCGACAAAGACCCTTATCCGGGTCGAAAATCCATATTTGGCGATGGCCAAGGTGTCGACCGTGTTTAACGCGGCACCAGCGGCTGCGATCGGGGTGAGTCCCAGGGCTTGCGTGAGCGAACGCGTGTCCTTGGGCAAAGACATCTCGATTCATCCCGGGGTCTTTGTCGATGACCACGTGGTATTGGGCGACCGGGTAACCCTGTATCCCGGTGTTGTGGTGGGTCCCGGCGTGACTATCGGCGATGACGTGGTTGTTCATCCGAATGTTTCCATCTTAAAAGGCTGCAAGATCGGCAACCGGGTGATCATTCATGCTGGGTCGGTGATCGGGAGTGACGGTTTCGGCTTTGCCTTTGACGGAGACCGGTATCACAAGATCCCGCAGACCGGCATTGTGCGTATTGATGACGATGTGGAAGTCGGCGCGTGCAATACCATTGACCGGGCTACGTTCGGTGAGACCTGGATCCAGCGAGGGGTCAAAACAGACAATCTCGTGCACATCGCCCACAACGTGGTGGTTGGAGAAAATTCTGTGCTGGTGGCTCAGGTGGGGGTGTCGGGCAGTGTCACGATCGGCCGAAATTGCGTTCTGGCCGGGCAGGCCGGTATAGCGCAGCACCTCACAATTGGAGATCGGGTCACGGTAGGACCCCAGGCGGGTATCGCCAAATCGATTCCGGATGGTGAAATTATATCCGGATCGCCGGGGATGCCCCACCGGCTTTGGCTGAAGACCTCAGGCCTGCTTACGAAATTGCCGGAAATGAAAAAGAGGATCAAGGATCTGGAAAAAAGGATCATGGCCCTGGAGGCCGTATTAGAAAGGAAGGAAAAGTGACTGCCGGGTTTGATATTCAAAAGATTATGGCCTTGCTGCCCCATCGATACCCGTTTATTTTGGTGGACCGGATTTTGGAGGTGACTCCCAACGAACGGGTAGTCGGGTTGAAGAATGTGACCATCAATGAGCCTTTCTTTCAAGGTCATTTCCCGGGAACCCCGGTGATGCCCGGTGTGCTGATTATTGAGGCTATGGCCCAAACAGGCGGTGTGCTTGCCTATGCCTCTCTTGCTGAACAGCAACGCAACGAGCTGATGTATTTTATGGGCATTGATCAGGCCCGGTTCCGACAGCCGGTTGTTCCCGGAGATCAGTTGATCATGGAACTGACCTTGCTGAAAAGTCGGCGCAATGTGTCCAAGATGTTGGGCAAGGCCACCGTTGATGGCAAGCTGGTCGCAGAAGCCCAGATCATGGCGATGACAGGAGGTACCGAGTGATTCATCCGACTGCCGTGATCGATCCCGCCGCGAAGGTGGATGCGGATGT
>JAFDGP010000262.1 GCA_019309245.1 Deltaproteobacteria bacterium
AATGGCTGTACCCACGCGGATCTCGTCTATGTGATGAACAAGGTGTGTATTTTTGAGGGATGGCGTCGAGCCGGAAGAAACTGTTTCAGGTTGAAGTCCGGCAGCACACAAGGCTTCATATACCGGGTCCCACAACTGATTGATTCGTTCAAAACTCTGCGGGTCTCTGGCGGCATCTCCGTACAAATGCCCCAAATACATTTGAATGCCGTCGTATCGGAGTCCGGCGTGTGTTTCCGCGTATTGGGCAAGCCTTACAATTTGTTCCGGATCGGCAACTCCACAACGGTGAAGCCCCGCGTCGAACATGACACAAATTCCAATGGTGGTGTTATGTTTGACGGCAGCATATGCGAGCTCATTGATGCCGTATTCGGAATCCATGGCGACCCTGAGACAATGCTTCAAAGAAAGGCCGGCAAGGAGCTCAGCACGCGCGGGACCGACTGCGGGATAGGCAACGGTGATGTCCACGGGACCGAGTCTTGTCATGACCTCGGCCTCCGAGACCTTCGCAACCGCAATGCCGATCGCCCCCAACTCCATCTGGATGCGGGCGATCCGAAGTGACTTGTGGGTCTTGACGTGCGGACGGACAGCAAAGCCGTGTCGGTTTGCATAATCATGAATGCGGTTGATATTTCTTCTTATGATTTTTTCTTCTACGACGAGAAAAGGGGTCGGAACAGACTCCGTGATACTCAACAGCTCTTCTGACATTTTATCTCCACGTGAGCGTTCATATTTTTTCCCAACGCTCACCGCAGATGCAAATAACGCAGAGTTTTTATGTTTCTTGCCTTCCGCTTCTGAGTATAAAGTGAATGCACGTTATAACCCGCTGTTCTTGACCAAAAAGACCGGAGTGTTGTTTACCGGCGGTCTCGGACGGATACGGCAGTATTCCTGAAATTCAGGTGGAACCTCAAAACTGGATTGATCATCCATCAGACGCCTTAAGCCTTTTTCATATATTCGGTAAGACAACTTTGTTCCATTCGGAAGTGCTTTTGCAAGGTGGGCAAAGATCTCATCCTTCGGCAACGCGTCGGCCCCTACCATGATAAGCCGGCACGGTTGCTGAAGCGGCAAGAAAAAGTGGTTTCCCTGCATAATGTGAATACGGCTGGCCAGTGCGAGGGTTTCGATCAACTCGCCGGCAAGTTCGGCAAATGCCGGCACCTGTTCGATACCGATCCCCTCAATGCCGTATTGTGTACAAAGGCAGATAAGGCTCAGGGGAAACGGTCCGCTTCCCAGAAACACCACCCGGTCTTTCGGTCTGAGATTCGCACCCCGATATTCCATACGCGCCAGTTGCAAATAGTTGGGGTAATATATGAAACGCTTCACCTGTGCCCACGGATCGTGGTCGGCGAGAATTGAACGGACGGCCTGAATCTCCATTTTCAATCCGTTGGCCCTTTTCAAACGAGAAATGTGCCTTGTAGCGGATTCAAATCCCGGATCATAAAGCATTTCTTCCACTGCATGATCATCGATATCCATTGCGCCCAATCGGTTTAATCGTTCAAGATAGGGACGAAAGATGTCCTCAGGGCCGTTAAGGATATCCTCATCCGATAGATCGCGGACGGCGCCATAGATATCCATGAATTCCTCTTTGATAAAATTCAATGCAGTCTTTTTCATCCATCCAGTTGTGCAACAATGGTCGTATTATTGACCCGCCCCGTGGGGTAAATCACCTTCACGATCCGAAAGCCCTGGATGTCGCTGGCCTGAACCGGTTCGTACAACACGGCACGCATCCCCGTGTACGTCCTGAAAATGACCAGGCCGTTCCCCCTTTCTCTCAAGATCTCTCGAAGACTTTGAAAGATCCGGGCCTTGGGTTCTGCCAGGGCCGAAACCAGAACAACATCCCAATGATGTTGCTTGAGTTGGCAATGGTTCCCATGGACAATTTCGATTTCCTTTGCCAGCCCCAGGCATTCGACCACATTTTTTGACACCTCAACTGCTTGAGAAGAGCTGTCCAGGCCGACAGACGCCAGGCCGTACAGGTGGCTCATCAGAATCAGTGTGATGGGCACGGGTCCGGACCCAATGAAGGCCAGACGAACACCCGGGTCGACATCCATGGCCTTTACCTGGTTTCTCACCAGGGTGACATACCGGGAATAAAGAGGAAAGGTCTTAAGTGTCTCCCACGGATCGGTTGATTTCAGCAATTCCATGGCGAGGTGTGTCTCGTGAATCCGGAAAAATCTCCTGTAATAGGATCGGATAATCGGAAGTTCGTGCTGGATGTCGGGGTCATTCAGGATGAGGTCGGCAAGATGCTCTCCGGCGTCCATGTGGACCAGATCATCAAGAAGCTGATAGAGTCGAAACAATTCCTCCGAGGTCAACGCCTCAAGCGCCTGTGGAGTATAGCCGCGAATCCGCCGGGCAAACGCCGTAATATGTGGTTTGATAATCGCCACACTGTTCCGGCAATCCTTACAGCAGCTCGAGAAATCATTTTCTGTCAACTCATGCTCGTATTCATATGGGGCATTAGAAATGTGCATGGGTTATCTCACTAAAAAATGGTCCTTTGATTGAGTCCGACTCATTTACAGACAAATAAGGGGGCGTGTCAATATGTAATAAAAACATGCCTGAAAAGAGAAGGCATTCCTTCCGAATTCCTGGAAAGGCGTGAATCTCCCGGTCAACGGCCTGGAATTGCTTCATTATAGGAAGGCGTTATAGTCGGTAGGAAGGCCAATCATTTTTTTGCGTAGGCGATGAAAAAGGATGGGGCCGTGATACTTTTCGTGGTCTCCGCTCTGTAAGGATTCAAGCCAAAGCTGGCCGTATCATAGGCCCTGATGTCTCTGAAATGAGCTTCGTGCAGAAGTGCACTGGCCTCTTCAAAGCGTATTCCCTCATAGAAAGGAAGAGACCTTTGAACGCCGGCGTAGCTGACAAAAAAGCGCGCGGAGATCACACTTCCATTCCGCAACTTTTCCCTGAACACTTTAAAAGCCAAGTGGTGGACACGCCTCCAAGTATAATTCATCCATGCGCCATCGGAAACGACCAGCGTGGCTCCCGGCTTCATGACCCGCCGCCACTCCTTTAGCGCTTGATCGGGACAGGGGAGCGTCCACACCAGATTTCGGGACACGACCACGTCAAAGGTGTTGTCCTTGAACTCAAGCCGTTCCGCGTCTCCGGGTTGAAAATCGATATGCAACCCATGCTCAAGAGCATGTTGCCTGGCACGCCGAATCATGCTTTCGGAGATGTCGATTCCGGTCGTCCGAAACCCTGAACGCGCCAGATAGACAGCCACCTGCCCGGTGCCGGTTCCAATGTCAAGAGCGAGTTTTCCGGGGCTGTCCGTAACCAGTTCCTTTAAGATGGATTCCCATTTCCGGGCGACTCCAACAGACTTGTCATGGTCATAGCCATACGTTGCACTTCGCCAGTCCCAGTATCGCTGAATGGATGTCTTTACCCTTTTCATGCCCATATCCGTCCCTTTATTGTTCTGCTGTCTGCCCACGGGACCGAGGGCCCAGCGTCATAAAAAAAGCCACAAAGTCCCACCTTCTGGTGGATTGCCTTCGTGGCCTTGGTTGAAACGTATTTCTTTGGCTTCTGTGCTAAGGCCCCTTCAGAGACCGATTGACAATTTCACTATGTTTATACAAGAATCGTGCCAAGTTTACATTAAATGACATTGTATCGAAAAACCAACTAGTTGTTCCACCCTGAAACTGGATAGGATTGATTTTGATCAAACGAAAACCCCAAAAACAGGGAATGTTAATTCCATATTTCAGTAAAAAATTGCACAGTCTGGATTGTGGTTGGATTTA
>JAFDGP010000263.1 GCA_019309245.1 Deltaproteobacteria bacterium
CCAAGGAAGCCTACAAGTTGGGGGTCCCTGCAGTGATTCTGTTCGGGATCCCCAAGAAAAAAGACGCCATGGCCACGGGGGCCTATGCCGAAAACGGCATCGTGCAAGAGACGGTCAAGGCAATCAAGGACAAGGTCCCGGAGTTGATGGTGATCACGGACGTTTGCCTTTGTGAATATACGGACCATGGGCATTGCGGCATGGTCAAGGCAGAGGTGATCCTCAATGATCCTACCCTGGAGTTGCTTGCTCGCACCGCGCTTTCCCATGCCCGGGCGGGCGCGGATATGGTGGCCCCTTCGGATATGATGGACGGCCGTGTCGGGGAGATTCGGGATACCCTGGACGAAAACGGATTTGAAAATGTTCCGATCATGTCTTATGCGGCCAAGTACTGCTCGGCCTTTTACGGGCCTTTCCGGGAAGCCGCAGAGTCGGCGCCTCAATTCGGGGATCGGCGGACCTACCAGATGGATCCAGCCAACTTTCGGGAGGCCATCCGCGAGGTGAGCATGGATGTGGAAGAAGGCGCGGACATTATCATGGTGAAACCCGCCATGCCGTATTTGGACAGCATCTGCCGGGTCCGGGAAGAAATCGATCTTTCGGTGGCCGCCTATCAGGTCAGTGGCGAGTTTTCCATGATCAAGGCCGCAGAAGACCGGGGTTGGCTGGATGGAGAGAGGACCATGATGGAGTGTCTCACTGCGATCAAACGCGCCGGGGCGGACCTGATTCTGACCTATTTTGCCAAAGAGGCGGCCAGAGTGTTGGGCCGGTAGAACGTCCAAGTTGTAGAATACCCTTTGATGATAATAAGGAGACCTGATTTTGACTGAACAACACCCGCACGGAACCTCTGGAAGACCGGGAACGGAAGATCAAAAACCGACATCAGAGTTGCGTCTCATCGCCTGGGAACTGACACGCAACTGTAACCTGAACTGTATCCATTGCCGCGCTGCGGCTGACCGTGGTCCCCATGCCGGCGAACTGGATACCCACACCTGCTGCCGGGTGTTGGACGAGGTCCGCAAAGTTGGCCAGCCTGTGATCATTCTCACGGGGGGCGAACCCCTGTTACGGCCGGATATTTTCGACATCGCGCGCTATGGCCATGAAAAGGGCTTGCGGATGGTTATGGCTCCCAACGGGACCCTCATTACCGAAGAAAACGCCAAGGAAATGGTGGCCGCCGGTATTCAGCGCATCAGTGTGAGCCTGGATGGTGCCACGGCCGAGACCCATGACCGGTTTCGTCAGGTGGAAGGAGCCTTTGCCGGGGCGTTACAAGGGATTGACTGGGTCAAAAAGGCTGGATTGGATTTTCAGATTAACACCACCATTACCCAACAAAATTTTGCCGAGTTGCCGAAAATTCAGGAGCTTGCGGTGAAACTGGGGGCTGTGGCCCATCACATTTTCCTGTTAGTTCCCACGGGCCGGGGCAAGTATATCATCGACGGCGAGATTTCCGCGCAGCAGTATGAGGAGACCTTGAACTGGTTTTATGACCAGAGGGAAAAGGTTCCGCTTCAGCTAAAGGCCACGTGCGCGCCGCATTATTACAGGATTTTAAGAGAACGGGCGCGGGCTGAGGGGAAGAAGGTGACCTTTAAGACACACGGGCTGGATGCCGTGACCCGGGGATGCCTGGGCGGCACCGGCTTCTGTTTTATATCCAACACGGGGGTCGTTCAGCCGTGCGGGTACCTGAATGTTGACTGCGGCAATGTTACGGAGACGCCTTTTTCGAAAATCTGGCGTGAGTCAAAGGTGTTTCAAGCCCTGAGGGACTTCAGCCGACTGAAGGGGAAATGTGGCCGGTGCGAGTACAAAAGGGTTTGCGGCGGGTGTCGTGCCCGGGCCTATGAGGCTACCGGGGATTATCTGGCCGAAGAACCCATGTGCAGCTACCAGCCTAAACGCTAAATGAGGATACCGCATCTGCTGCGTTGCCTGTCCGCTACAAGCGGGTCAAGGGTTCCGCCCGCCTGAGGCGGACAGCCTCACCCCTGAGCCTGCTGAATGGGATGCCTTGCATCTACGGCACCCTCGGCATTTGCAACGTTAGCACCTGATACCAGGGCCTCGTGCTTGGACTTATTTCGGAGATGATCCTTTATGAAAGAAACTCTTGAGTTTCTTAGAAGAGGGTGAACTTGGCAAAAATTGAACATTTCTCAAAGGTCTCACGACGTTGGCACAACGTGGAATAGGGCCCCTTCCGAATTTCTTGACGAAATTGCCCTCCTATTGTATCCTAAAAACATGAACTTCGTTGGAAGTCATCAGGAAAGACAGCACAGTAATTCGCCTGAGGCGGATCAGAAGACGCGCGAATCTTGAGGAGAGAGGCATACATAAAAGCACGCCGATGGACTTTCTACGAAGCCGTCACGATTGTGGCATAGAATTCAGGTACGAATCGAGATCACCAGGAGAAAGCGCCCATGGAAGTTTCATCCCTGATGATTGAAAAGCCGATTACGGTTTCCGACCGAACCTCGGTTCAAGAAGCGATTTACCTGATGGAGGAAAACGGGATCCGGCACCTGCCGGTGGTGAATCAGTCACAGAAACTGGTGGGCTGGGTCACGCTGGGGGACATGAAGCAGGGGCTGTTGCCGGCTGTGGTCACAGGATTGTCATTGGCTGATCTCATGATCAAGGATCCCATAACGGTGCATCCAGATGCGGATATTGAAACGGCAGCCCGCCTTATCTTTGAGAAAAAGATCGGGGGGATGCCCGTTGTCGATGGCAATGACAAGGTGGTCGGCGTCATAACCGTAACAGACATCCTCGGAGCGTTTATCAAGATCATGGGGATCTTGAGCAATGGATTGATCATCGATGTCGATGTGGGAGAGCGGGAAGACGGATTCGAGAATGTTTCCCGCATTATTCGTGATAACGGCGGCCAGATTGTCAGCGTAGGGATCGCTCCGGACAGCCCATCCGCAAACGGTAGAACCATCCACCACTTTCGCCTGAAGAAGTGCCCGGAACAACCCATCGTCAAGGCCTTGAAAGAGGGCGGCTACAACGTCTTTTCTTCCTCGTAATCCTCTGTCATTCGTCATTCAGCCTTTACCGTCTCGCTTCCGGCGTCGGGTTTTCCCCCATTTCACCTAAAACCTAACACTTAAAACCTAACACGTTAGACACATTCTTGGCACGGTTTCTGCTTATACTTTTCACCAGGTTGGCCTTGTTGTTGATGATGTGGGTAACTGACGATGGAGGAAATGTGATGAGCGCACAACCGAGTCCGATACGCAGGAGGGGAGAACGCAATCTGTATTGCCCAAATTATGGCCATTGTCTGGATATGGCGGTGGAAAAAAAATGGCGTTCCTTTAGCTGTTCCGAATGCGGCCTCAAAGGAGTTCAGGAAGACATCCCAGCCGTGAGAACTGTCAATGATTCCAACATCGTCTATGAGTTGCCCAGGTCTCTTCCCCAGGCGGTGTGGTATTCAATCGGTTAGGGTTTATCCCGTTTTGATTTTGCTTCCAGCTTTGCCTTAACAAGGCTGACTCGGGCCTTGAATCGGTGGTGGTACCTTCATAATCTATTGAAGTTACGCATTAAAAGACTATAAAAATCCCTCCCCAATCTCCTAAAGGATCCCCCCGGATCTTCCGATAACAACAACATCCGCATATTCGTTCAGAAATGGAAGGCCATGAAAGCACAAACAACAGAAGAAGATTCCAAATCCGCCTCCGGCATTCCAACCAAAGAGATTCTGGAGGCTGCAGAAAGGCTGCCGCCGTTTCCCGCCGTGATTTGGAAGGTCACCTCTCTGCTTCGAAGAATGGC
>JAFDGP010000264.1 GCA_019309245.1 Deltaproteobacteria bacterium
GTCCGGCTTGGAGTGAAGAAAATATCTATGAAAAGCTACGATGCGGACAAAATTAAGGTTTTAGAAGGCCTTTCGGCGGTCAGAAAAAGACCATCGATGTATATAGGAAATGTAGGTTTAGAAGGCCTTCATCATATGGTTTATGAGGTGGTCGATAATAGTGTAGATGAAGCCATGGCCGGCTATTGCGACCGCATTGAGGTGACCATTCATTTGGATGAAAGCGTTACTGTAGAAGATAATGGTCGAGGGATTCCAGTTGGGATTCATAAAACGGAAAAACTTCCCGCCGTTGAGGTTGTGATGACAAAACTTCACGCTGGCGGCAAATTCGACCATGAAACTTACAAGGTTTCCGGGGGACTCCATGGTGTTGGCGTCTCTGTCGTGAATGCGCTGTCGAGTTTACTGGAAGTGGAAATCCGTTCCGGGGGAAAGGTATATCACCAGTCCTACGAAAAAGGACGCACACTTGGTCCCCTGGAAGTGATCGGGAAGACGAAAAGAAGGGGAACAAAGGTTCATTTCAAACCCGATGTCGATATTTTTAATACACTTGAGTTCAGCTTCGACATCATTTCTCAGCGCTTAAGAGAGTTGGCATTTCTAAATAAAGGGTTAAGGATTGTTCTAAAAGACGAGCGCACGGATAAGGCTAAAGAATATTATTATAAAGGTGGTATTATCTCTTTTGTTGAATATCTGAATAAAGGAAGAGCGGCGGTTCATAACAAACCGATTTACATGCAGGCTGAAAAAGAAGATGTTTTTATAGAAGTAGCCATGCAATACAATGAAACGTACGCGGAGAAGTTATTTTCATTTGCGAATAACATTAAAACAGAGGAAGGTGGCACCCACGTGGTGGGCTTTAAATCCGCGCTCACCCGGACCATCAATCAATATGCTGCCAAAGCAAACCTTCCCAAGAATTTACAGGAAAGACTCAGCGGAGATGATGTGCGTGAGGGGTTAACCGCGGTCATCAGCATCAAGTTACGCTCTCCTCAGTTTGAGGGCCAGACCAAGACCAAGCTGGGCAATAGTGAAGTCAAAGGTTTGGTTGAGGGTCTATTGAACGAAAAGCTTTCAACATTTCTCGAGGAAAATCCAAGGATTGCGCGAAAAATTATTAAAAAAGTCGTCGATGCCGCCCGGGCAAGGGAAGCAGCACGACGGGCCCGGGATATTGCCAGAAAAAAAGGGGCCCTTAATGATGGCTCGTTGCCGGGAAAATTGGCGGACTGTCAGGAAAGCGACCCGGAAAAACGGGAACTTTTTATCGTTGAGGGTGACTCAGCCGGTGGCAGTGCCAAGCAGGGCAGAGATCGTCGCTTTCAGGCGGTGCTTCCTTTGAAAGGAAAAATTCTCAACGTGGAAAAGGCCCGGTTTGACAAGATGCTCAAGAGCGAAGAAATTCGGACATTGATTACAGCGCTGGGAACAGGGATAGGTCGAGAAGAATACGATATCGATAAGCTCAGATATCACAAGGTGATCATTATGACAGACGCCGATGTTGATGGATCTCATATCAGGACCCTTTTGCTGACATTTTTCTACCGAATGATGCCCGACCTTGTGGATATGGGACATTTGTATCTTGCACAGCCGCCGCTTTACAGGGTTGGAAAGGGATCAAAAGCAATCTACGTCAAGGATGATGCCGGCCTGAACGAGTTGTTGATGAAACGCATCTGCGAATCCAAACAGGTCAAGGTTGGCGATGGGCGTCGGTTTCTGGCTTCAGCGCAGCTCTATGCGTTTTTGGGCAATCTCGCGGACTATAAGAGGGTCATTACCCGTTTTGAGCGTCACGGCTTCAGCCGCGCTCTGATAGAGATGCTCATTGCTAAGGGTTTAAAAGACAAACGGTTTTTGGCCGACAGGGAGAAGATGAATGCACTTAGAAACGACCTTTTGTCGGTGGACTGCTCTGATCCGGCCTTAGATAGAGACGAAGAGCACAATGTGTTTGAATGGATCACATGCGCTGTAGAAAACGGCGATTCAAGAATCAAGATCGGGTGGGACCTTATTTCTTCTCCGAATTTCCAGAAAGCCGTTGTGCTTTGGAACCAAATCGCCCCGGATAATATCCCCCCGTTTCACGTGTATGAAGGCGAGAAACCCCAGGCTTGCCTGGACAGCAAAGAAGCCCTTCTCGAGTATCTCCTTGAACAAGGGAAAAAAGGGATGTCCATTCAGCGCTACAAGGGACTTGGGGAAATGAATCCGGATCAGCTTTGGGAAACGACAATGGATCGTGACAAAAGGACACTCCTTAAGGTCAAAGTGGAAGATATGTTTGAAGCTCACGATATCTTCACTGTTTTAATGGGGGGCGAAGTCGAACAACGCAGGCAGTTTATCGAGGCCAATGCACTGGAGGTGCAGAGTCTGGACATCTAATTCTGGTCTTAACGATTTCTATTTCAGGGTCGCACTCCAGAGGCCCGCGCTTTTGAGGTGATGTTAATGAAACCGGTTTTTGTAGAATCAAGAGATCTTCCGGACGCATGGTTTCAATGTGTCTATCTCATTTTGGATAAAGGCCGTCGATATACCATTGACCACGGGAGCTATGCGGGACAGAAGCGTCTGGAATTCGACTATGTAACCGTACATGTAAAATACCCCGGGGTGCGGCCTCTGATTCCGGATATCCCCGCCTCGCTGGGAATTCCAAATCCCGTCGAGGAAGGTTATGTAGAGGCTTACCTGCCTTATTTGATGACGCCCGAAAAAAAAGAAAACGAGGATTATACCTATGGTGAACGCTTGGCCGGATGGGTCTATTTTTCACAAACGAATAGCGACGGTTCCTCCCACCCGGATGGCCGTCGTTTTCAAAGAAATGTGATCAATCAGATAGACCGGGTTATTGATATGTATAAGACCAAAGGACACGGTACAAATCAGGCGGCCATGACTATCTCTGTTCCATCGGATCTTTTGCTTAACGATCCTCCGTGCCTCCGTCATATCGATACCCGTATCAGCGAAGACAAATTGCACTTTATGGTCTATTTTCGATCCTGGGATTTGTGGAACGGTTTTCCGGCAAACCTGGCCGGGATTCAAATGCTCAAAGAGTTTATGGCTGCAGAGATCGGGGTCGGAGACGGCGAGATTATCGCAGCGAGCAAGGGGCTGCACCTTTATGACTATACATGGGAACTTGCGGCCCTGCGCACAATGCGGGAACAGCCCAAGACGGATTCGGATTAGGGTAAACCCTCTTAAGAAACTCGATTCAAATTTTGGGACAAAAAACTTTAAAAGATAACCACGAAAACACGAAAGATTGAAAGCACGAAATAAAAGACATTGAGGTTTTCGTGTTTTCGTCCTTTGCGCCCTTCGAGCTTGAGAACAGCATGTGTTTTCGTGATAATTTTTTTTGGCTTCGGCTCGTCCGGGTTAGAATTGAGACTGTCCGCCTCAGGTGGGCGCCGAACCCTTGATCCGCCCGAGACGGACAGCAGATGCGGTATCCTCGGCTTTCCCAACCTGTCGGGGCGTAGCTGAAAGTGAAGCCCAAAGGGTAAACAAGATGGCCGTTTTTTTAATGTTATACGATTACACGAATCTGCTCAGGCCCGCGAACGACCTTCGAGCCGACCGACGTTGCACAGTAACTGCACAAATATTCGTACTTGTCGCCTTCCGGCAAGACCAGCAAAAGCCGTTTTCGTACAGGCATGGAGCGACCACACTTCGGACAATATAGTTCTGTGGCGTCAAATTCTTTGAATGTGTGGCGGTTATCCCGGCTCGGCTTACAGTGAGACGATTGTGTGAAATAGAAGCGGTCCGGCATCG
>JAFDGP010000265.1 GCA_019309245.1 Deltaproteobacteria bacterium
TCGTAATTGTCCGGCGTTGTCTGGGTCATGACCCCGAAATACCCGCCGTCCACGCCAAAGGCGGGATAGGCATGAATATAATAGACCAAGCTCTGTTTTCCTCCCCGAAGGGCCTCATAAAGCCACCCGCTGGGATATCCGACTCCGGAGATAACCGCATCCAGCACGTCGGCGGCGGGCACGTCCGGGTCCTTCAAGGTCAGGCCATTATAGCCGACCAAAATGGCGGCAGACGTCTTTTCATTGTGTGTCACAAATGTGGCATCTTCTTGAATATTTTCATTTTCTTGTTGGATTAAAGGCTGCTCCAGGATACCCGGTGAAAAGGCCTCAAAAGCCGCCTCAACCTTTGAAGCAACGGCATCGGGATCTATATCCCCAAAAACCGCCAGCACCGCATTATTGGCCTTCATGATTTTTTCGTAGAACGCCCGGATGTCCGCACGGGTAAACGTCCTGACAGTTTCCGGTTTGCCCAGAACATCGTTGCGGTAAGGATGCTTGCGATAATAATGCCGGTTAAACATTCTGGAAATTTCCGTGGTCCACCGCTCATCCAGTCTCTGGATGGCCAACAGAGTGTCTTCGCGCTGTTTTTTGATTTCCTCTTCCGGAAATGTCGGATGCAGGACCACATCCGCAAGCACATCCAGCGCCCGATCAAAATGCGCTTTAAGCACCGAAACGAACACGCCTGCCGTATTGCGCCCGGACTGGGCTCTGATGGCGCCCCCGACATCCTCTAGAGCCCTGGCGATCTCCAGTTTGCTACGGCGTTTTGTCCCCTTGGTCAACAGGCTTGCCATGAAACGCGAGATCCCGACTTGATCAGCCGGTTCGAATCGCAGCCCACCGTTTACGACAAAGTCAAAACAGACAATCGGCACCGTGGTTACCCTTTTTAACAGCAGGGTCATTTGATTTGGAAGTATCCGCTTTTCCACTTTCGACAAAACCGCCGGTCGGCCTTGAACGCCCGGCTTGTCGATGCCACCCTGCGGGGGTTTGACCACTGCAAGCGTCATTCGGTCTGGCAAGAGGTACTGTTTGGCAACCTGTTGAACCTGTTGCCGCGTTACTTTTTGAAGCGCTTCCACATAATGGTCCGAAAAATAGGGATCCCCGGTGGCGACCCAGTCCGAGGCCAATTGAGAGGCCTGTTCCTGAACAGACTCCGATCCAAAAATATGATCGGCCGTCATCTTGTTCTTGGCCCTCTTCAGGGCCTGCTCATCAACACCGTCTTTCTTGACACCATTAATGACCTGCCACACCGTGTCCAGGGCCCCGGGCAGGTCCTTATCACGGAGGCGCATGGATACGGTAAATTGCCCTTCCACAAACTGCGGAGTCCAGCTGGTTGCCGTAATCGACAGGGCCAATCCTTTTTCGTCTCGAACCCGGCGGTAAAGCAGAGAGGTCCGGCCGTCTCCCAGGATGACCGCCAGCACGTCCAGGGCATACAAATCGGGGTCCGTCAGGGTGATAGTACGAAACCCCATCAAAACGCTCGTCAATCTGGCAATCGGCATGGCCTTTTCCACCCGGCGGGAAGCCACTTGCCGCGGCTCCGCCGGAAGAACATACGGAGAACTCTCGGTCCGTTCCAGACCCGCGGTCCATTGAAGAACCGCCTCCAGGGCTTGGTCCTTTTTCACGTCACCCACCACAGCCACCACGATATTTTCCGGCGTATACCACCGCCGATAGTGTGCCATGAGAGCCTGCTTGTCCATTCGGGTAAAGATCTCCCCTTTTCCGATAATGGGAAACCTGACGGGGTGCTCACGGTAGGCCGTCGAGATAAAGGCCCGCCACAGTTGCTGTAAAGGATCGTTTTCGCCCAGCTGAAATTCTTGCAAGATCACCTTTTTTTCCCGCCGGTACTCTGTTTCATCAAACCGGCAGTCCGTAACATACGACAAGAGCAGCTCCAGGGCCGTTCGGACCTTGTCACCCGTTGTATTGATGAAATATACGGTGTGGTCGTAGGTGGTATAGGCGTTGGTGGCACCCCCAAGGGCCTCGACTTTGCGTCTGATTTCCGCTTCGGTGTTCCTGGAGGTACTGCCGCCTGACACCACGTGTTCCAGGTAGTGGGACAGGCCCGCGCCCATGCGGGAGCCTTCGTAAATCGAGCCCGTCTTGACCAGAACCTGGCAGGACACGGCTTTTGACGCGTGAGATTCCCGGATTAAAACAGTCAGGCCATTTTTCAAAATCACAAAGAGATCCTCGGTCTTGGAAGGAATAATCCGGTCTATCGCGGCATCACCAATACCCTGTTTGACCGCTTGGTCCGGGTCCTGTCCGGCGCAGACTTGTCCGTATGCTGAAATCGCCAATAGAACCGTAAGTGCAAAAAGCGCGACAGACCATCTTGTCCTTCGAATGAGCGGATGTTTCTGATGATGCATGTGACCTCCTGGTTCGCTCGATCTTTTTTAGCCATCACCCAATTTATTTGGTTCTTCTTATAGCACTGATCGTCATAAATACAATACGGCTGAGCAGCTTTAAAACTGTCGTGGACCTTGACAGCCGCGCCGGGCCCCTGGCATGCTCTTCGCCCATGAAGGCCATGATACTGGCAGCCGGTCTGGGTACCCGATTGCGCCCGCTGACCGAAAAGACCCCGAAGCCCTTGCTGCCCTTGACCGACAGGCCGTTGATTGATGTGCTTATCGGCAATCTCATCAGGTCGGGTTGCGAGGCCGTGGTCATCAACACCCATCACCTGGCCTCTATCATCGACGACTTTATCCGAGAGAAGTCCTACGGCATTCCCGTCCATACCGTGTATGAACCCAGACTTCTTGATACCGGCGGAGCCATAAAAAACGTGGAAGACTTCTGGGATGACCGCCCTTTTCTGGTCATCAACGGGGATATCTTTACGGATATGGACCTCAAGGGGCTCTACGCGGTGCACCTGAAAGACAAGCCGTGGGTCACCATGGCACTGCACAACCATCGGGACTTTAACAACGTTTGGGTCGATGCCGCGGGCCGCATCCGCGGCTTCGGCGTCAGGAGACCGTGTCCGGCCGATTCGGCCGGGTTGGAAAGTCCGCCCGTCGATGGATCTGATGGAAATTCAGGGTTCCGGATCCTGGCCTTTACCGGCATTCAAGTGATTGATCCCCGGGTTCTGGATCTTATCCCGGCCGATCAGCCCGTCGGCATTATTGATGTGTACTGTGGGATGATCCGGCGCGGCCTCGCCGTCAAGGCCTGCCTACATCCGGCCCGATACTGGTATGATATCGGAACGCTGGACGGGTATCACCAGGCCGTCTTAGAGGGTCTGGTCAGGCAGGTGTTTGAGCAAGACACTCCGGCAGACGATGCGCACATCACGTGGTCCTCCCTTAAGGGCGACGGTTCGGACCGGACCTGGCGCCGTGCTGCATGCCGTGGAGCCACTCTCGTGGTCGCGGATCACGGACCGTCTCCCGACCAGGGTACCTGTGAGGCGGATGCCTTCGTGGGCATTGGCCGGCATTTGCGCAAGCAGGGTGTCAAAGTTCCCAGAATCTATGAATACCATCGGCCGCTGGGGCTCGTGGTCCTGGAGGACCTGGGCGATACCCATCTTCAGGATGTCGTAAGCCGGGAACGGGATACAGGCAGGATAGCCGATCACTATCACCGGGTCATTGACGCCCTGGTCTTTATGGCAATCCTGGGAGCAAAGGGCTTCGACCCAGCCCTGACCTACCAGACGCCTTCTTATGACCGCGATCTGATCCTGCAGTCCGAGGCCCGATATTTCTGCGATGCCTTTCTCAACG
>JAFDGP010000266.1 GCA_019309245.1 Deltaproteobacteria bacterium
TGGACTAAGCTATTGAAGAGGTGATAGAAATGAACGGATAAGTGCAAATCGAGGATGTCAGCTTCACATAATACGAAGCTTCACATAACATTTTTTATGTTGAGCTCAACATAAAAGATGGTTGGGAATCAGCGCCCAGGCAAAACACTGGGTTTGAGTTTCTTCTAAAAGCATGCTCAACCGATCCAAAAAGTTGTTCCGGTCGTGGTCGTCCCGAAATATCTTTTTTCGAGCGATCCCCCGTGCGATGACATGATGGAGGGCGCCGGGGGCGTCAATTCTTGATCTGCGCGGCATGTTGTTCCTCTTAATAGCACTATCTTCAAGAGTCAAGTTCAAATGTTGAGAACGTCCCCATTATTCCTTATTCCGGCAAACTCGGCAACCGGTGGATCCGGGGCTCTTAATGCTCTTGATTTTTCGTTAAAACGTTGTTAAAAGGGGGCAGGCCGACGGGGCCTTCTCCCTTCAAGTCGCACACCTTGCAGGAAACAATGGCGCTGAGCAACGCCTCTTCAGGAGGCTCCCCGGCCTACCCTTCGCGTCCGTCCATCAAAATCAAAATCCCCCCGACATAGGGCTCAGCGGGCACTTGCCGGACCCCGGTAGGCCGTGAGGTGGCAAGCTTCAAGTTTCAGGGATAAAGAAGAAAGCTATTTCTCACTGTGCTCGTGGGTGTATCTGCCGTGAGGATGAACGTGGATGTGGGTGTGTGGGACGACTTCTTCGTCGAAGCTCAGTTTTCCGTCGGACATGTATCCGATATTATCCGTGGTCTTCGCCAGAAAGTCCATGTCATGGGAAACCACCAGGTAGGAGCAATCCAGGCCATTTAAAATCTCCACCAGGCGCGTTTCGGTGGATTCGTCCAAGCCCGTGGTGGGCTCGTCGAGCAGAAGCACGTCCGGCTGCATGGCCAACACGGTAGCCAGAGAGACCAGCCTCTTTTCTCCTCCGGACAATTTGTGGGTAATGCGGTCTTCGAACCCTTCCAGGCCCAGCGCCTGCAACGTGTTTCGGGCAACGGCCCTGGCCTCTTCCCGGGTTTTTCCGAGATTCAGGGGACCAAAGGCCACGTCTTCAAGCACGGTCGGGCTGAACAACTGGTCATCTGCGTCTTGAAACAACAGGCCGATTCTTTCGCGTACCCGGACAAAATCCTTTTCCTCCTTGACCGTCCGGCCCAGGATTTCGATCCGGCCCGACAAGGGCTTCAGGAGTCCCACAATCAGACGCAGCAGGGTGGTCTTGCCGCTGCCGTTTGCGCCCATCAACCCGAGCCGGTTTCCCTGATGAAATGAAAAATCCAGCCCATCCAGGACAAGACCTCTGCCGGGATAGGCGAAAGAGACGCCTTGCATATGTATGATCAGCCCATTATCCATTCCAGAGCCCCAGAACCACCACACACGCCGACATGGCCCCCATCCATACCATGTCCGCAGTCCTCATTGAGAAATCACTCAGGCTGTAGAGTCGCCCCCGAAATCCGCGGCACAGCATGGCCTGGTGCACCCGTTCAGCGCGCTCCGAACTCCTTACAAGGATCATCCCCACCAGGTAGGCATAGGTCTTGTACGTGTGCAGGTTGGTCCCGGGACAAAAACCGCGAATCTTCATTGCTTCCTTAAGCCGAATGTATTCCCGGTAGATAACAAAAATGTAGCGGTACGTAAAAAAGAAAAGGTAAACAATCTTGCGCGGGACCCTGAGCGCATGCATGGCATGGCCCAACGTCAAAATGGATGTAGAGGTAATCAAGGCAATCAGGGCAATCACAATGGCGTTGGACTTGACACTGATCTGTGTGGCATACAGGATGCCCTGCCGGGTTGCAACCAGGGGTCCCAGGGTAAAGGAGGGATCCCCGGTAACGGTAAACGGCAAGACCAGCCATAGGAATATCACAAACAGATTCACCGGCATCAGACGCCGGACGAGTTCTCGTGGGGCAACCCGCGCCATGAACGCCACGGCCAGAGCCAGAGCCAACGCCACGGCCAGAGCCAGAGCCAGGGCGGCCGTCAAGACCGGCCATTGATCACATACTGCCGTCACCACGGAAAACAGGACCACCCAAAGGATCTTCACCCGGGCATCCAGCCGGTGAAGCAGCGAATTGCCCTGGCTAAAGCCTTCTTCAATCACGGATCCGGTCCTTTGGGCGACGGCTGGTCACGATCATGGCCACCCCCATCAAGCCGATAATATAACCCAATCCGCCGACCACATCGCTGACCGTCGGCCCGTGATCCATGGATTCGGCCAGCATGCGCTGGATCGGCTCCAACTTTTTATCGAGTACGCGGTTGATCACCCTTTCCATGTCTTGCGGACTCAGGAACGCTCCGGCCCTCTCATGCGCAACCTCCACCCGGGCGCGGGCGTCAACCGACGTGTCCGCTTGCGGATGTACGGGTTCGGAAACCGTGCCGGGAGCCGTGTCTTCACTTTCGGAAACCAAGTCTTCAACCGGGATGTGCCACTCGGCCTGGTGGCCCATCGAGGCCTTGAGAACCACCCTGAGATCCGTTTTTTTCGGAACCTTGAAAGAAAACATACCTTTTTGGTCAGTCTTTCCTTCAAGCAGCTGCCAGCCGTCCTTGTCGTAGACGACCACCGTGGCGTTTTTGGCCCGCCGCCCACCGCTGAATTTGCTCTGGGTATAAATGGTGTCACCTTCAACCCACGCAAAGATCGTCACCTTATGGGCCAGGGCCGGCTGGCTAGACAGCCCCACGCACAAAACTGCCGCAAAGAAAACCACCGCTGCCCGGACGTAGGGCCCCACGCACCGGTCATGACGAAGCACTGTGAACATATCCTCCCTCCAACAGCTCGGGTTTGACACGGATCAAAAACACCGTACACGCAGATGTAAGAACCCCTTCAATAGCCATCACGGGCAGGTGGGCCACCACAATCAGTTTTGCGGCCGGCAAAAAGGCCTCCCCACTCCAATACAAGGAGCACGCCACAAGAAGACCGCTCAAAAGAACCGCACCTGAACCGCACGCAAACGCCGCCACCACGCGCAGCATGGGAGGTGTCCTTGGCCGGACCGCCCACCCGAACACCATGGAACACACCACGGCAGGAAGCGCCATGTTCATGGTATTCACCCCCAACGTCGTAATGCCCCCGAATTGAAACAGCAGCGCCTGAAGCGCGAGGCCGATCAAGATGGCCGGAAACGCCCGCCACCCCAATATCAACCCCAACAGCCCGTTTAGCACCAGGTGAACAGACGCCGGGCCGATGGGCACATGCACCAGAGAAGCCACAAAAAAGGCTGCTGACAGGATTCCCGTGGAAGGCACATCCTTTTGTTCCAGCCGTTTGAGCCCCATCACAACGCCCGCGGTTGTCACGGCCGCGCCTGCCACAAGAATGCTGGGGGACAAGACCCCTTCAGAGATATGCATACCCTTTGAAACCTTTCCTTACCCTCTCTTAAGATCGGCGCCTTTCGGCAAAAAAAAAGCTACGAGGCTCTTGTTTTCCAACAAGACACTGCCTTCGTAGCAGGATTGACGTTAAATATCCGGTTTTTTCTGTAGCACTCAGGCCGCTTCAGTCGACCATTATTTAAAGTACTTTATCAAAGATCGTACCCATCTGTCAAATCAAATCAGTGATGGGGCGAATTTCAGCCTGCCAAGGCCCTAGTGGCCTTAGTTCAGGCATGCCTGTTGACAGAAATCCCGACAAAGGGGGGCCCTTCGGCTCCTGCTCAAACCAATGTCCCAAAATATGCCCATGATTGGGTAACTCTTTTCCATTTTTCTAACTTTTTTTATCCAACGGGTTCTTATTCATATTGTCACAAATAAGGTAATATGTTGTATTTTCAACACCTTCTTCATGATCCAAATTTGGCATGATATCTGATGTTGTTCGATATGGGGAGGTTGGACGACTGGCATATGAAAGGACAACGCACACAGGCGATCAGGCTGTTGCCGGTCTGGGGCATTACCGCCCCTCGGCCACAGCTTCGCCGTGAACGCAGCGTTCAACCTCACCGCCGTGCATTGGTGCCTGCAAGGTCGACCCCGGGATCGAGGGGGCGCCAAAAACGAACGATTTATGAAGTGGGCATTGTTGTGGATCTTTACGCTTAACAGGTCCGCCGTAACCCAACCCGCGATCTCCCGCGGACAAACCCAGCCTGCAACCTGATTTCGCTCTTTTTTCTCCCATAAGAAACTCGAGGGTTTAGTTTTTGGCGAATTATGTCGATGGAAAGCGCAACACCCCATTGGCCTGCGAGACCTTTGCAAAACTCGTTGTTCTCGCTTACTGGGCAACATTTTGCGGGCTCGGCCTTTGGATCGGAATTTGCCAGGTCAGTTTTCAAGAAAGGCTTTGCCATGAACCAACACACACTCCCCCGCCACACGTCGCACGATGTACCGGAAATTCTATCCTGTGAAAAGGCCCGGCTTCGCGCGTTGTCATTGAGCGTAATTCGCTCCGTGGTCAGGCAGCACCAGGGCAACGTTGAGCAAGACGAGACCTCGGACTATGTAGATATCGATGTCCCGGATACGGAAGCCACGGCCTGTGCCGAGGAGATCGGCCAGCAGATGGGCTTGATCTGCCACCAGGTCTATCGCCATGTGGACGCGCTGTTCAAAGGAAAAGTCCTGTTGCCCAAGACGGTCAACTGAGCCTGCTGGCTTTTCACAATTTCCCGAAGCGCATCATTGCCCGCCATCGTCTTTTAGCCCGGACCATGCCCGGATTCAGGTTATTTGTGAATTTGCCGATGTATTGGAAAAATGCGATCCGTGATGGTTCCGCCGTTTCAGGTTTATCCCAGGAGCCGGTTTTTCCCCATCGGCATCCGGGTAATCAAAAAGGATTGAAGATCATGGTTGAAAAGGCCTCTTGCGGCTCGCCGCCGCCTCAAGGAAGGTCGATGTGGTCTGTAGACCACCACAGCCCCGGAGACGCACAAGACGGCCGGTATGACTTTGCTCCGCGACCCCTATCCGGGACCATGCGCTGGTCCATCCCCTGGGCCGACCTGATGATGACCATGCTCATCTTGTTTGTAATCCTGTATGCCTATTATTCGCCGGGCCGCAGGGTCTCCCGTCATGCGTCGTCGTCAATAGGGCCCCACGCCGGTGGTGCCGTACAGGCACAACCGGAGCCCGGTTCCGGCAATGAGCGGATGCTCAAACCCGAGTCCTCCATTGCCGACATTTACGATATGAGCGTGGCGGCGGTCCGAACAGACGATCTTCGGAGTGTTTCCAAGATCGATCTGGTCCCGGACAAGGCGGTCAGGATCATCCTGGCTTCCGACCTGCTGTTCGATACCGGAAAGGCGGAACTCAAGCCCGGGGCCAAGCGCTCTTTGGAACGCATCGGCCGGATCATTGCAACAAGCCCTTATGTGGTGAATGTGGTAGGCCATACGGACGATATTCCCATCCATTCGGACCGGTTTCCCACGAACTGGGAGCTTTCCGCACTCCGCGCGTGCCGGGTGGCGCGGTTCCTGATCGAAACCATGAACCTTGCGGCAAACCGGTTTTATATCAGCGGCCATTCCTATTATCGGCCTATGTTTCCAAACAGTTCCGAGATGAATCGGGCGGCCAACAGGCGTGTAGAGATCATCATTACCAAGGAACTGCCCCAAGCCCGGCCGGCCATGGAAACCGCCAGTTTCTATCCCGGTTGG
>JAFDGP010000267.1 GCA_019309245.1 Deltaproteobacteria bacterium
CGCCTCCTCACCCGCAACCTTCAAATCCTGGACAAGAAGGACAAGTTCCTCAACACCGTGCTTGAAGCCCGGCGGTATGAAAAAAATTATTTCCTGACCCTGGAATATAAAGACCTCGAATCCGCCTTATCTTATGTGAACGGGGCCGAGGAGCAGTTGTCGCAGATCCGACAGCTGCCCGCGCCAGCGCGCAAAGACCCGAGGCTTTGTGATGTCCCTGAGGCGGTCGAGGCCTACAAAGAAGCCCTGATGCATCTGGTGGCTTACTATAACGACCGGGGGGTGCCCAAATCCGTGGAGGTCCTGGTGGAAAATCTGCGGCGGCATCAGGATGAGGTCCGGCGGCGCGGGAAGACCTTGACGGTCCACGCAGAAGATATGGTGGCCGCGGAACGGCGCAATGTGAATGAATTGCTCATTCAAAAGGCCAGGTACCACTACATCGCACTGGCGGAAATGCTGGCGTTGTGTGTGTTTACGGCGTTGTTTCTTGTTTTCAGCGTTAACCGCCCGCTTAAGGCCATTGAGCACGCCATCGACAAGATCGTGCGCGGTGATTATGAAAACATCCCGCCCCTTTCCAAGGGTGACGAGTTTGAGGCACTGGTGGCCAGTGTAAACCATATGATCAACGAATTGAACCGGCGGACCGACCAGCTCATCCAAACCAAGAAGATGGCGTCTCTGGGGACCCTCACCTCTGGCGTCGCCCACGAGCTGAACAACCCCCTGAATAATATCTCCACTTCTGTTCAAATCCTGCTGGAAGAACTGGATGAAGGCGATATCGAGTATCAACGCGAGCAACTTCTGGAAACAGAAAAACAGGTGGAACGGGCCAGAGACATTGTCAAGGCCCTGCTGGAGTTTTCCAGGGGCACGGCCTACACCCTGGAGTCGGTGGATGTACGCAATCTGGTTGAAGACACCCTCAAACTCATCAAGGGCGAGGTGCCGGCCAATGTCGAGATTCATGTGGACATCCCGGACGGACTCCAGGGGAAAATGGACCCCAGGCAGATGCAACAGGTGCTGATCAACCTGGCCACCAACGGCATTCAGGCCATGAAAGCGGGAGGGACCCTTCATATCCGCGGCTTTCAAAGCCCGGAGGAGTCGGGGATCTGCATTCAGGTCCGCGACAGTGGCACGGGCATCCGACGGGAGGATTTGTCCAAGGTCTTTGACCCTTTTTTTACAACCAAAGAGGTGGGCCACGGGACCGGGTTGGGGATGGCTCTGTCACATGGAATCGTAAAGAAACACGGTGGCAGGATTGATGTAGAAAGTGAGGTGGGTAAAGGCACCACCTTTACCATCTTCTTGCCGGACCATTCCACTTTTCTGGTTAAGCCAGGTGCCGCTGGTCACGCGGACCGACGCTCCGCGTGACCAGCGGCAAGACGAAGTGCATGGGCATGGAAGAGACGACCACACCGATTGTTCTGATTGTCGAAGACGAAGATGTCGCCCGCAAAAACCTGGAGCACATCCTCAAGAGGGCGGGTTACCAGGTCGTGGCCGCAAAAAGCGGGGTAAAGGCCCTGGAACTTTTGGCCCAACGGGAATTCGATCTCGTCCTGACCGACCTTAAGATGGAAAAGGTGGACGGCATGGCAGTCTTAAAAAAGAGCCGTCAGCTCCAGCCTCTGACCGAGGTGATCATGATCACGGGCTATGCCACGGTTCGGTCCGCTGTTGATGCCATGCAACACGGGGCCTACTATTATATTGCCAAACCTTATAAGATCGACGAAGTTCGAAGAATTTCCGGGGAGGCGATTCTCAAACGGCAATTGCGGCTGGAAAACCTGCAGCTCAAAGAGGCCCTGAAAAAAACAGGCGAGGCCCCGCCCATTATCGGCCACAGTGAGGCCATTGTTTCCATTGCAAGGACCATTCGCCAGATTGCCGCCTCCGACACGAACGTCTTGATCCTGGGCGAAAGCGGGACCGGCAAGGAGCTTGTCGCCAAGACGATCCATCATCTGAGCACACGAGCGGAGAAGCGGTTTGTGGCTTTCAACTGCGGCTCGTTCACCGAAGAACTCATGGCCAACGAACTTTTCGGGCACGAAAAAGGTGCGTTCACCGGGGCTGTTAAGGAAAAACCGGGGCTGGTGGAAGTGGCCGACGGGGGGACGGTCTTTCTGGATGAGGTGGGGGATATGCCCTTGACCATGCAGGTAAAACTCCTTCGGGTCATCCAGGAAAAAGAATTTCTTCGGGTCGGCGGAACCGATCCCGTGTCCGTGGACGTACGCTTTATCGCAGCCACCCACCGGGACCTGGCCAAGGACATGGAAGAAGGATTGTTCCGGCAGGACCTTTATTATCGCTTAAACGTGATTACCCTCAAACTTCCCCCCCTGGCCGAGCGTGCCAAGGACATCCCGCTTCTGGCCCGGCATTTTCTGGTGGAAAAGGCCCGGGCCATGGGAAAAGAGGTGCATGAAATCGACCGTGAGGCCATGGACCTGCTTTGCAAGTACGGCTGGCCGGGAAATGTGCGTGAGCTGGAAAACGTCATTGAAAGGGCGGTGGCCATGCAAAACGGGACGGCGATTCGCGCAATGGACCTTCCCGATTATATTCGCAATCTCTCCATTGAAACGTACCGGCATTCGGACTCGGGGATTCCGACCTTGGAGACCCAGGAAAGGCATTACATTAACTGGGTCCTGGAAAAGTGTCACGGAAACAAGACCGAAGCCGCGAAGCTGATGGGCATTGATCGGGTGTCGCTTTGGAGAAAGCTGAAGCGTTACGGCATGGAGGAGTAGGGCCGAGCAACCCGGCCTGTTTGCCGACACCACGTTTATCAGGTGCCCAAACCATTATCCGCCCCAGCCCCCCGGCAGTCGGGTTGTGCAAAGCGCTCACGATCATACAATCAAAAACGCACAGCCCGAAAAACGTTCTTACATGCAGCATCCCCTTGCATCCACCCGCTGTTTTTTAAATGTATCGCCATCGGATATCAGGTAGAAGTAATCGTATAGATTCATACACAGGCTTACGTTCACCGGAACAATGCTCAACCGTTGCCCGAGCCTTGGAACACAGCGGCAATGACGGACATCCACCCAGCCGTGTTCTTCATGGAGGCGAAAGATCCGGGCTTGGGGATACTCGACAATATATCCCATTTCCAGGGTCTCATGGCGCAGCAGCTGTTTTGCGGAAAGCGCCTTTGAACCGGCGTCAATGATCACTTGACCCGAGGCCACGTCTGAAACAACGGTTGCGACCACCCGGGCGGCGCAGTCTTCGAGCGCGCAGTGGCGAAACTTCAAGACAAAATAATCGTTCAAAACGGCTGTACCCACGCGGATCTCGTCTATGTGATGAACAAGGTGGGTATTTTTGAGGGATGGCGTCGAGCCGGAAGAAACTGTTTCAGGTTGAAGTCCGGCAGCACACAAGACCTCATATACCGGGTCCCACAACTGATTGATTCGTTCAAAACTCTGCGGGTCTCTGGCGGCATCTCCGTACAAATGCCCCAAATACATTTGAATGCCGTCGTAGCGAAGGCCGGCGTGTGTTTCCGCGTATTGAGCAAGCCTTACAATTTGTTCCGGATCGGCAACTCCACAGCGGTGAAGCCCCGCGTCGAACATGACACAAATTCCAATGGTGGTGTTGTGTTTGACGGCAGCATCTGCGAGCTCATTGATGCCGTATTCGGAATCCACGGCGACCCTGAGATGATGCTTCAAAGAAAGGCCGGCAAGGGATTCCGCACGTGCGAGACCGATTGCAGGATA
>JAFDGP010000268.1 GCA_019309245.1 Deltaproteobacteria bacterium
AACGGACCGCGGATCTGGCACGGGTACTCAAGGAAGCCTTTCACATCGCCCGCTCCGGGCGCCCGGGTCCGGTGCTGGTGGATTTGCCCAAGGACGTGATCCAGGGCAAGGCCAGGTATGAACCCCAGCCGGAGTGCCGAATCGCGTCATACAATCCGACCTATGAACCGAATGTAAAACAACTGCGTCGGGCCTTGAGCCTGATCAAAGAGGCCGAAAGGCCGGTCGTGTTTTCCGGGGGGGGGTGATCCTGTCCGGGGCTTCCGGTGAATTGACGAAGTTCGCCAAAAAAATGTATGCGCCGGTTACGGCTTCTTTGATGGGGCTGGGCAGTTTCCCCGGCACGGATCCGTTGTGGCTCGGCATGCTCGGCATGCACGGGACCTACCGGGCCAATATGGCGATCGGGGCCTGTGATCTGTTGATCGGGGTGGGCGTGCGCTTTGACGACCGGGTGACGGGTAAGGTGGAAGCCTTTGCGCCCCATGCCAAGATCATTCATATTGACATTGATCCGACTTCGATCAGCAAAAACATTCCGGTGACCGTTCCTATTGTGGGCGATTGCCGGCGTTCGCTAAAAAGACTCAACGATTTGCTGGTCCAGGAAAAGGTTCGATTTACAAAAAAGAGGCGAAAGCCCTGGCTCGACCAGATTGAAACATGGAAAAGAACCACGCCCTTGCGGTACGAACAGGGCAAGGCGATTAAACCCCAATACGTGATTGAACGGCTGTATGCGTTGACCAAGGGCGATGCAATTATCACCACGGAGGTGGGGCAAAACCAGATGTGGGCGGCCCAGTATTATCATTTCAACCGGCCCAATTGCCTGATCACCTCAGGCGGGCTGGGGTGTATGGGTTTCGGATTCCCGGCCGCCATCGGCGCCCAGACCGCCCAACCCGACGCGCTGGTGGTGGATGTGGCGGGAGATGGAAGCATCCAGATGAATATTCAAGAACTGGCCACCGCCGTTCAGTATGCCCTACCGGTAAAGGTGGTGATTCTGAACAACCGATATCTTGGAATGGTCCGGCAATGGCAGGAGCTTTTCTACAAAAAGCGCTACAGTGAGACCGATATGAGCCATGCCCCGGATTTTTCAAAAGTGGCTGAAGCCTATGGCGCGTTGGGACTCAAGGCCACGACCGTGGAGGACGTGGACACGGTCCTTAAAAAGGGCCTGAAACACCCGGGACCTGTTTTTATGGATTTCTGGGTGGACAGGGAAGAAGGGGTGTACCCGATGGTGCCGGCCGGGGCACCGATTACGGAAATGCTGCTTGTATAAAATGGAGAGGCGCAAAATGCAGAAACACACGATATCACTGCTGGTAGACAACGAGCCCGGGGTCCTGGCCCGTGTGGCGGGGCTTTTCAGCGGCCGCGGATTCAATATCGAAAGTCTGTGCGTTGCCGAAACCATGGATCCCGGGGTCTCGCGGATTACCCTGGTGACCCGGGGCGACGACGCGGTGGCGGAACAGATCAAAAAGCAATTGAACAAGCTGATCAACGTGATCAAGTTGCATGATTTGACCGGGTCCGGACATGTGGAACGGGAAATGGCCCTAATCAAGGTGAATGCCAAGACCAGTCGCCGGGCCGAGATCCTGCGGATTGTAGATATTTTCCGATGCAAGGTGGTGGATGTGAGCGCCGCCCACTATACCATTGAGGTGACCGGGACGGCCGAAAAGCTCGGGGCGATCTTGAGTCTGCTGAAGCCCATGGGGATCAAAGAGATCGCCCGCACCGGCGCGATCGCCCTTCCCCGGGAAAAGAAGTAATATCCGGATGCTGGTGAATGGTGGACAGTGAATAGTGAACAGTGAATAGTGAACAGTGAATAGTGAACAGTGAATGGTGAATAGTGAATGGTGAACAGTGAACAGTGAATGGTGGCGTTCCGCCTGTCACAAGGCAAAGGCGAGAAGGGACTTATCATTTATCATTTGCCATTTATCATCTATCATTTGCCATTGATCATTTATCATTGGTTTGTATCCGGCATCGCGTATCCGGCACGTAAAACCAGCCGGGGACTGCTATTCGCTATTCACTGGCCCCCGGCCTTAAACCAATAAACAATGTTCAATGATAAATCGCCAGTTGTAAAGTGGGCTCTGCCCGCTGAAAATGGTTTCTACCTCTGTTCTTCCCCCTTTGAAAAAGGGGGAGTGAGGGGGATTTTTGCGAGTGAACAGTGAATGGTGAACGGTGAGACCGCTTCGCTTGAGGCAAAAGGCTCAAAGATGAAAGCCGGACGTGAAAGAGGCAGTGAACGGTAAATGGCAAGATTTTAAGTTTCGTGTTTTCGTGATAGAAAAACTTTAATAGCGGTAAGTCAGGTTGTCCGCGGGGACAGGGGAGAGCCGAGCCGGGTTACGAGAACTGGAAGGAGAAAAGTGATGGCAAAAATTAATTTTGGAGGCGTGATCGAAGATGTGGTGACCGTGGAAGAGTTCCCACTGAAAAAGGCACAGGAAGTGCTGTCCAACGAGGTGGTGGCGGTCCTGGGGTACGGGGTTCAGGGGCCGGCCCAGGCCCTGAACATGAAAGACAACGGCATTTCCGTGATTGTGGGGCAGCGCGAAGGGGGCAGCTCGTGGCAGCGGGCCATTGACGACGGATTTGTCCCCGGCGAGACCCTGTTTCCGCTGGAAGAGGCGGCTGAGCGCGGGACCATTGTCCAATACCTGATCTCAGATGCCGGGCAGATGGCTGCCTGGCCGAAAATCAGGCCCTGTTTGAAAGACGGAGATGCCCTGTACTTTTCTCACGGGTTTTCCATCGTCTATAAAGACCAAACTGGGGTGGTTCCCCCGGAAAACGTGGACGTGATCCTGGTGGCCCCAAAAGGATCTGGAAGAAACGTACGGTTGAATTTCCTGGACGGAAGCGGGATCAACGCCAGCTATGCGGTTCATCAGGATTACACGGGTCGGGCAAAAGACAGAACCCTGGCATTGGGGATTGCCGTGGGTTCCGGCTACCTTTTCCCAACCACCTTTGAAAATGAGGTCTACAGCGATTTGACCGGCGAACGTGGGGTGCTGATGGGCTGTCTGGAAGGGGTGTTTGAGGCCCAGTATAATGTCTTGCGACGTCATGGTCACAGCCCGAGCGAGGCATTTAACGAAACGGTGGAAGAGCTCACCCAGAGCCTGATCCGCCTGGTGGCGGAAAACGGCATGGACTGGATGTATTCCAATTGCAGTACCACGGCTCAGCGGGGGGCGCTGGACTGGAGACACCGGTTCCGGGAAGCCGTGACCCCGGTTTTCGAGGAGCTATACCAGAGTGTGGTCTCCGGAGAGGAGACAAGGATCGTTCTGGAGGCCAATAGCGCGGACGATTACAGCGAAAGGCTCAGAAAAGAACTTGACGAGATGAAAAATTCCGAGATGTGGCAAGCCGGTGCCGCCGTGCGTGCGTTGCGGCCGGAGAGAAGAAAATAGTGATCAAGGTGGCGGTCACCGGCGGGGCCGGTGGCGGGAAAAGCACGGTATGCCGGATTTTCAAGGACCTTGGCGCGTACGTTGTGGATCTGGATCGGTTGGCGCGCCAGGCTGTCGAACCAGGGTCGCCGACCCTTGAACACATTGCCACTGAGCTTGGGCCGGAAGTGATCGGCCCGGACGGCGCCCTGGACCGGACCCGGGTCAGAGGCATGATCCTGCGGAATGCCGGGGCGAAAGCCAGGTTGGAACGTGTCATCCATCCGGAAATCTTTCGACGTCTGAATGGAATCCTGA
>JAFDGP010000269.1:0-3639 GCA_019309245.1 Deltaproteobacteria bacterium
CGATTGTCATCGTACACCCATCTCTTTCCCAAGAAGACCGCCAGCCGTTTCTGGAAAAAATGACCAGCCTGGTATCCGAACCCGAGGGCTTGCTCCTTAAGCTCGATGAGTGGGGACAAAAGAAACTTGCCTATGAGATCAAGAAACAGACCCGTGGCTACTACGTCTTGTTGGAGTACTGCGGGGACGGTGCGTTGGTCAAGGAACTGGAGCGCAATCTACGCCTTGACGATCGCGCCCTGAAGTATATGACGGTTTGTATTGACAAGGACGCAGACGTGGACAGGCTCAAGGCCGAGCTTGAAGCTGCCGTGCAACAAGAGGAAACGGCCGGGGCCGACCATCAACAATCTGCTGCGGCCGACGCAGTGCAGCCGGCCGAAGGCGAAGCCGCAGAAAAACCTGAAGCGGCTTCAGAGGAAAACCAAGCCGAAGACAGCGCGCCGGAAGGCGACGGAAAAGACATGGATACGGAGGAGCCCGAAGATGGCAGCGTACAGATCGTCTAGACCGAGGCGGCCCAGAAGAAGGGTCTTTAGGAGGAGAAAGGTCTGCCGTTTCTGTGCAGACAGCAGCCTGGTGATCGACTACAAGAACCCCCGTACCTTGAGGCTTTTTGCCACGGAAAGGGGAAAGATCATTCCGAGACGGATTTCCGGAAACTGCGCCAGGCATCAACGCCAGCTCACAAGGGCGATCAAGCGGGCCCGAACGATTGCCCTGATGCCCTACGCAGCAACCCTGAACCTGAGCTGAAGATCCGCTTCAAAGCCAAATTTTTTTACAATCAGCGACTAGCCAGAAGAACTTGGGTGTTGAGGCCCCTTTTAGGGGCCTTCCTCATACTATCCAGTTCTTCTGGTAGTCGCTGATTGACGGCCCGGCGTCCGTGATGCCTCTCGCGGCCCTAACCTGAGGAAACGCCACGGTGAGTCAAATCATCAATGAACCTCAGAAGGAGTTTGTCACAGCCCTGGCGATAACCACGACGGTGGCCCTGGCAGCGCTCTACCTTCCGGTGGTCGGGCTGGTGGTGAGCCCGTTCATTCCGCTGCCCGTGCTGTTTTACCGATCGAAGCTGGGCCGGTCCAAGGCGGCGCTGGTGCTCATCGCGGTGACCGTGATCGTGGCTTCCACGATGCGTTGGCGTTCCATCACATCGCCCCTGTTCTTTTTTGAACTGGGCCTGGTGGGGTTTATGCTGTCTGAGATGTTTCAAATGGACCTTTCCCTTGAAAAGACCGTCATATTGACCACGGCCGGGGCGGTGGCCAGCGGAATGCTCATACTGGGGCTTTACAGTATGTTGTCGGCCCAAAGCGTGGGAGAACAGATCTCCGGATATGTGTCGAACACATTGCAGCTTGCGCTTGACATGTACAAGGATATGGACGGTGCGGACGAGCGGATCAATGTGCTCGCCCAGTCGATGGAAGGCGTGCTGTACATCCTGCTTCGGATTTTGCCCGCTGTGGCGATTGTGTCGACGCTTTTTGTGGTCTGGAGCAACCTGTTGCTTGCCCGGCCGTTGTTGAAAAGCAGGCGTTTGCATTGCCCCGAATTCGGCTCGTTGAATCAATGGAAGGCCCCTGAGTCCCTGGTGTGGGTCGCCATTGCGTCAGGCGTCTTGCTGCTCACGCCCCAAAAGGGCCTGAAAATCCTGGGTGTGAACGGCCTGATTATCATGATGATGATCTATTTTTTTCAGGGCATTGCCATTGTTGCCTATTATTTTGAAAAAAAAGGGTTTCCAAGGCTCGTCAGAATTCTCTTTTACAGCCTTATCGCGGCCCAGCAGCTCGTATTTTTGCTGGTCGTGGGGGTGGGCTTTTTTGATTTATGGGTTGACTTCAGACGATTAAAGCAAAGGAGTGAAAAGGGCCAATGAAGGTAATACTCAGAGAAACCGTAGAATCGCTCGGCGTTCCGGGCGATGAGGTCACCGTTGCAAAGGGGTATGCCAGGAACTACCTGATTCCTCATAACAAGGCGGTTTTGGCGACCCCTGGGAACAGGAAGCTGATCGAGAGGGAAAAGAAAAAGCTGGAGATCCAAGCGGTCAAGGATAAAGAGGCGGCTGAAATGCGGGCGAAGGCCATTGAAGGCACGGTTTGTACGATCTCGGCCAAGGTGTCCGAGGAGGACCGCCTCTATGGGTCCGTGACCGCACGGGATATTCACGAACAACTGGAGGCCAAGGGCCTCAAAGTGGACAAGAAGTGCATCATGCTTTCCGAACCCATCAAGACCCTGGGGTCGTACCTGGTCCCGGTACAACTGCATCCTGATGTAAAACCAGAAATCACCGTTAAGGTGGTGGCCGAAGAATAAATGGCAATGGACCACAAAGACCCGTGGCTGCAAAAGGTTCCGCCCCACAATGTGGATGCGGAGCAATCCATCCTGAGCGCCATTCTCATCGATAACCACACGTTGCCCGAGGTCCTGGAGGTCCTGACTGCGGCCGATTTTTATCGCGAAGCCCACGGCAAGATTTTTACAGCCATGGTGGAGCTGTTTGAAAAGAGCGAACCCGTAGACCTGGTCACCCTGGCCAACCTGCTGAAAAAACAGGAACAGCTTGAGACCATCGGAGGCGCCTCCTACCTGGCTGAACTGGTGGATACTGTACCCATGGCGGCCAACGCCATGCACTATGCCAAAATCGTTCAGGAAAAGGCCATTTTGAGAAGGCTCATTGAACGTATGGCCGCGGTGACGGTGCGCTGTTTCGAGGACCGCGGAGATGTGGAAGATGTCCTCGACTTCGCCGAGCGCAGTGTGTTTGAGATCTCGGAAAATAAGGTCAAACCGTCCTTTCATGCCCTCAAAGAGATCCTCGAAGATACCTATAAAGCCGTAGAAGATGCCTATGAAAACAAGGCACTGATTACCGGCGTGTCGACTGGTTTTCGCGATCTCGATCAAAAGACATCCGGATTTCAGCCGGGTGATCTGATTATCATTGCGGGTCGGCCCAGCATGGGCAAAACGGCCCTGGCTTTAAACATCGCCCGAAACGCCACCCATGAGACCGGGGAGCCCGCCGCAATCTTTTCTCTGGAGATGTCCAAAGAGCAATTGTCCCTACGCATGCTCTCTGCGGAGGCGCGGGTGAACTCTTCGCGGATGCGCGATGGATTTTTAAGCCAGAGCGATTTGGCCAAGATCAATCGGGCTGCCGGTGCCCTATACGACCTGCCCGTGTTTATCGACGACACCCCGGCCATTTCCGTGCTGGAGATCCGGGCCAAGGCCCGTCGAATCATGATGGAAAAAGGCCTTGGCATTGTTGTGGTGGACTACCTCCAGCTCATGAGGGGACGGGTCTCGGCAGAACGGCGTGACCTGGAGATATCGGAGATTTCCCGGTCTCTGAAGGCCCTGGCCAAGGAACTAAACGTGCCCGTCATTGCGTTGTCTCAGTTGAATCGCCGGGTGGAGGAACGAACCAACAAACGACCGGTCTTGTCCGATTTGCGCGAATCCGGGGCGATTGAACAAGATGCGGATGTGATTATTTTTATCTATCGGGAAAAAGTTTATAATGATGATGTGGAACCGGCCAGGAGGCTGCTGGCCGAACTCAACATCGCCAAGCAGCGCAACGGGCCCACCGGGACGGTGAATCTGACGTTT
>JAFDGP010000269.1:3653-7409 GCA_019309245.1 Deltaproteobacteria bacterium
ATCTATCGGGAAAAAGTTTATAATGATGATGTGGAACCGGCCAGGAGGCTGCTGGCCGAACTCAACATCGCCAAGCAGCGCAACGGGCCCACCGGGACGGTGAATCTGACGTTTTTTGAGGAATTCACCCGGTTTGAAAACTGGACGGGTGCTGTAGAGGCGGCTGTTCAATGAAGGTCTCATAGCGGGCAATAACCCTCTTAAGAAACTCGATTCAAATTTTGGGACAAAAAACTTTAAAAGATAACCACGTGCTGTTCTCAAGCCCGAAGGGCGCAAAACACGAAAGATTGAAAGCACGAAATGAAAGGCATTGAGGAGACCTTTGCAAAACTCCTTGCTCTCGCTTACAGGGCAACATTTTGTACGCTCGGCAGGAGATTGTGTAAAGCTTTCATTGAGGCTTTCGTGTTTTTCCTGATAAATTTTTCTTTTTTGGTTCCGGCTCGGCCGGGTTGGAGTTAAACCTCATTAAGATACACGGCAACATCGGCGGTTTAAAGGCCAACCAGGTCCGCCGTTTGACCAACCTATATCGGCGAAAGACGCCGCCCTCCTACATTGTTTCTCCGGAGCTGTGCAAGGCCATCTGCCGGCTTTCTCATGAAATCCGGCGACAGGTCGGCGTGTTGATCGATCGGCGCGGATGGACGGCCTTTGTCATGGTCGGCGACTACCAGCAGATCGTCATCCCGAGCCTGGAGAAGTTCCGCTCCGGCGAGGGGCGCCTCAAGGGCCTTCGCTGTGTCCATACCCATCTGCAAGGAGAGCCCCTGACCCGGGATGACCTCATGGACTTGGCTCTACTGCACCTCGATTTGATGGCGGCCGTTACGTTAAGGCCGGATGGGCTTCCGGGTCGAGTTCACGTGGCGCACCTGCTGCCTGAGCGCGTGGAAGGGTGCAACTGGCGGATTCTGACTCCAATGCATGCCGGTGAGCTTGAGGTAGACTGTGTTGGGTTGATTCGTTCTCTTGAGTCCGAGTTCGCCCGTACGGCCCGAGCGCAGAGAGTGAACGGCAAGTGGGAGCGGGCGGTCCTGGTGAGTGTTTCGAGGGCTCCGAAATCCACGGCCCAAGAGTCCCTGGATGAACTTCGGGAGCTTGCAGAATCCAGCCGCATTGCGGTGGTGGACACGATCATCCATCGACCGCGCAAGATGAATGCCCGGTTTCTCATGGCGGAAAACAAGCTTATGGCGGTTGTGATGACCGCCCTTCAGAAGGGAGCGGACCTGCTGATCTTCGATCAGGAACTCAACCCATCACAAGTGCGTTCGATTACGGAGCTCACAGAGCTTAAAGTGATTGATCGTACGCAGTTGATTCTGGATATCTTTGCCCAGAGGGCCAGGAGTCGGGAAGGCAAGATCCAGGTGGAGCTGGCCCAGTGCAAGTACCTTCTTCCCAGGCTTACCGGCAAGGGCACGGCCATGTCTCGGCTGGCCGGAGGGATTGGGGGCCGGGGGCCCGGAGAGACGAAGCTGGAGGTGGACCGGCGCCGGGTGCGTAACCGGATTGCCCGTTTGGAAAAATCGCTGGCGGGTATCCAGAAACAACGGGCCCAGCAACGGGCAAAACGCCGCAAGAAGGGGTTGCCCGTCATTTCCCTGATCGGGTACACCAATGCCGGAAAATCCACCCTGCTCAATACCCTGACACAAAGCTCGGTGTTGGCTGAAAGCCGGCTGTTTGCTACCCTTGACCCGACAAGCCGGAGGAAAAGGCTGCCCAGGGAGGCCGAGGTAATCATCTCGGATACGGTGGGGTTCATACGGGAGCTGCCGCAGGAGCTTTTTGCAGCCTTCCAGGCAACCCTTGAAGAATTGGCTGACGCCGACCTGCTTATCCACATCATCGATATCAGCAATCCCCGATTTCCTCATCAGGTCCGATCGGTGGAAAGGATTTTACAGCATTTGGGCCTTAACCACATTCCCTTGTTGAAAGTGCTCAACAAACAAGACTTGGTACCAGCCGAGACTGTGAAAACATTGACCCGCAAGTGGGAAGGCATTCCCATTTGTGCCTGTGATGAAACAACCCTTTGTTTGCTTCTTGAAAAAATTGAACGCCATGTTAGCCGCCTTCAGTCTCGCCGGACCCGTCATGGCCGCGGACCCAAAACCAGCCGGGTATCAGACCGATGTGCGCAGGTGTGAATCCGTGGACAATTCTTCGGCAAAACGACCTGACTGCCGGGCGGCCGAGCGCGCAGAGTGTTGCCCTGTAAGCGAGAGCAACGAGTTTTGCAAAGGTCTCTACTAGTGGTCGCTGATTGATGGACGATCTCGGACCGAGGGTGGTTTTTTTGAACGCTTCCGGTTCTCGGGCACAATGTTTGCTTACATGACAGTGCGTTAAGGCGAATCGATTGGATGCGGCAACAGTGTCACGGACTGGCCAGGGTATCCATGTGGCTTGTGCTCCGTGCAGTCAAAGGCTTGACAAGCCATGTATGCATTGTTAACAGTTTCCCGCGATATCATGGCGCGTACCCCCTATGCCTTTTGGGCTGGGGGTTTTTCGTAATGTCAGGGAGCTTGGTAAGACCAGAAGGCGATATATGAGGCTGTATACAAAAACAATGGTTTTGTTGGGAGTGGTGATCTGGACGATTGCAGGTTGTGGGCCGAAAACCACCCGGATCAGGGGCGATCGTTCCGGGGTGGATTGCCCGATGGTTTCTCAAAAAAGGCCGGCCGACCGGCTGGTTTCAGCGGATATTCAGAACACGGACCTGCAAGGATCAATCCCTCCCAGGAACAAGGAGGCAGCCGGTCAGTCTGAAGAAAAGGTCGTAGTCGAGGCGGTGCCTGTGGAGGTTTGTGAGGCCCCGGAGAGCAAGGATGTTCAGACCATCCTGGACGAGGCCCTGGAGTTTTGTCAGGCATCCCAGGATTTCTGGGGAAAAGGCGATTTTGAGAACGCCGTTGCCTCCCTGGATCAGGCCTATAACCTGATTTTGCAGGCTGACGCCGGCGAGGACCCCAAGCTGGTGCAACAAAAAGAGGACATCCGTTTCTTGATTTGTAAACGGATGCTCGAGATCTATGCTTCGCAACGGACCGTGGTCAACGGCAACCATAACGCCATTCCCATGGTCATGAACCGCCATGTGGCAAAGGAGATCAAGCTGTTTCAGGGGCCGGAGAGAACGTTTTTTCTTTCAGCCTATAAGCGTTCCGGCAGATATCGGACGCAGATCCTGAAGGCCTTGCGTGCAGCCGGGTTGCCCGAGGAGCTGTCCTGGCTTCCTTTGATCGAAAGCGGGTTTAAGGTCAAGGCCCTGTCTCGTGCGCGGGCTCTGGGATTGTGGCAGTTCATTCCTTCAACCGGCTACAAGTTCGGCCTGAAGCGGGACCGGTGGGTGGATGAACGCATGGACGTCAACAAATCCACCCAGGCGGCCATTGCCTATTTACAGGAGCTTCACAAGATTTTCGGCGACTGGAGCACAGTGCTTGCAGCCTACAACTGCGGGGAATTTCGCGTTCTTACGGTGATTCGCCGCCAGAACGTGAACTACCTGGACGATTTCTGGGACCTCTTTGAGCGACTGCCGTGGGAGACCGCCAGATATGTGCCGAGATTTCTCGCAGCCCTTCAGATCATCCATGATCCGGAACGGTTTGGATTCGAGCTGGACCCTCCGGATGCACCGCTGGAATACGAGGTTGTGACGGTACCCAAGCAGGCCCGGCTCAAGGACATTGCCAAGGTCCTGGAGGTTTCTCATCAGGACCTGGAACGGTT
>JAFDGP010000270.1 GCA_019309245.1 Deltaproteobacteria bacterium
TGGACAACGATGCCACGTCTTCCGGGTACGGCACCTTTTCTACCGGGGACAACACAAACGCCCGCGCGATCGCCGACCTTCAGCACACCTCTCAGACCATTGCGCAGTGGACCGTGGACCGTGTTAACGGCAATACGCAGGGCAGTGTGACGGCTACCGTTGAGGACTACTTCCATTCTTTGGTCAGTTCGATCGGGATCAAGTCCGCAAGCATTTCCAGGACCAGGAGTTTTAATGAAGTCATGGTTAACAAGCTTGAAGGGGTCAGGAACAGTATCTCTGCGGTAAACCTGGACGAGGAAATGACGAATATGATCAAATTTCAGCACGCCTATACCGCAGCTGCCAAGTTGATCGGGATTGCCGATGAGATGCTGACAACCTTACTAGCAACAAGATAGGATAACCTTTTATGCCAGTGACGAAGAAGGGGTGAGAGGTCATGAGGGTCGCCAACAAATCATTATATGATTCAGTAAAATTCGAGTTGGGAAATATCACCGAGGCTTTGAGCAAAGCCAACGAGGTAGTATCCACGACCAAACGGATCAACAACCTTTCCGACGATCCGGTGGGGTTGAACCAGGTCCTCAACATCAAGTCCTTTCTTTCCAATATTGACCAGTTGGGTCGAAATATCGACATGGCAAAGACATGGATCACAGTGGGAGAAAGTGCATTAAACAATGTTCAGGACCTTCTGACCGAGGCGAAGGCCCTGTGTGTTCAAATGGCCAACGGCACGGTTTCCGGCAGTGAGCGAAGCGCGGCCGCAGAGACGGTGCAAAACATGCTTGAGGAACTGGTCGCCCTGGCGAACACAGACATCAACGGCCACTATGTTTTTGCGGGCTCGGATACGGACAACACGCCTTTTGACTCAAGCGGGAACTACAGTGGGGACAACAATCCGTTCACACTTAAAATAGGCAAAGATGCCACGATTCAGGTGGGAAGCGACGGCGAGGCTGTGTTCAAGGCCTCGGGAAACGATATTTTCCAGACCCTTTCAGACCTGATTACCGCCTTGCAGGGTAATGATGTGGGCGGTATTCAGACGGCAATGGGAAATCTGGATAGCAACGCCCAACATGTCGCCACCAAGATTTCAGATCTGGGTTCGAAGATGCGACGCCTTGAGATGAAAGAAAACATTTTTCAGGACTCAAAACTTGCCAACACCCAGCGACTGTCAAAGCTGGAAGATGCCGACATCGCGGATGCCATTATGGACCTGCAGGCCAAACAGACCGCCTACCAGGCAGCCCTGGCATCCTCTTCAAAGATACTTAGAATGAGCCTGGTGGACTTTGTATAGGACATTCACGAGCTGAATCCGTGCATAATCCACCGGCTTTGCCGGTGGGAATTGAAAAGGGTATGCCGTTCCCGGCGTGGTTTTTCGTGTGTGTGAGTCGGCATACGATCGCCGGTGGCTGGTGCACGGATTCGCTGACGCGGGAATTGGGCCAAGGAGGGCACCATGCTGATCCTGACAAGGAAGTCGGGCGAGCGGATCACTATCGGTGATCATGTGATTGTGAGCGTGCTGGAAATTAAAGGCACGCAGGTCAAACTCGGGGTGGATGCGCCGATCGGGATTGCCGTCCACCGGGGAGAAATCTATGACCGTATTCAACAGGAAAACCGGATGGCCGCCGGCGTGGAGGCCGGTGACGTCGAGATTGCCGCGCGACTTTATGCCATGGACGACAAGGCGGCGACAGGGGGTGACGCATGAAGGTTGAGACCACACGATTCGGCACGATCCAGATTGCGGACGAAAAAATCATCTTCATGCCGCAAGGCGTGCTTGGGTTTCCGCAGGCGAAGCGGTTTTGCATCCTGCAACACAAGCCGGGTTCTCCCTTTTTCTGGCTTCAGGCAGTTGATGACCCGGCACTTGCCTTTGTCATGACGAATCCCTGGCTGTTTAAACCGGACTATGAAGTCGATGTTAAACCGGCCGGTCTGGCCATGGGGTGGCACGACGACGAGACCGAAGTTCCGGTGGAGTGTTATGTCATTGTCACCATTCCGAAAGGGGCTCCTGACAAGATGACCGCCAATCTTATGGGGCCGGTGTTGATCAATCCGAAGACCCGAGAGGCTGTTCAAATCGTACTTTCCAATGAATCCTACCCGCACAACTATCCACTCGCTAAGAACAAAGCTGCTTAAGTCTTGAGATTCATCAGGTGGCGCTTGCTCCGGTTTCAGACCGATCGCCGGCTGGTACGCCGCGCATATAATAAACACACGCTGCCCCAGCTTTTGCGCACTACAGCAGAAGGCAGGCTGCGTGACTTGAACCCCATGGCCCGGCATTCGTGTGGAAATTTTGCGTCCCACGTGACTCGATAATGCCTGCAATGGTGGCAGTCCACACAGCGTTTTGTTTCGGGCGTAATCTGAGGCATTGTACCATGGCCGATTTGAGCATTCCGGCATGGGCTAAGACCACAGGCCGGTAGTGAACCATACGGCTTTAATTACATGAATCATGCCAAATTTGAGATCGACTTGACACCACGCGGCAAAATGCTATATAAGGACGATTCAGCAGGCCGACGAGCCATGGCGGTGGCATTTGTGGGGTTTTGAGTCAGCCCGGCGGTTCACTAATGAAGCGGTCTGAGAGCCGTTTTCCAGTGCGCCTGCGGGATTTGATCCGGCCTCCAATAAAGACATTGTCGCGCCCTGAATGGTTCCGGAGGGGACATGGAACAGGTATTACTGCTGAACGCGACATTTGAGCCGTTGAAGGTCATTGACTGGAAACGGGCAGTGAGGCTTTTGACCCTCGGAAAAGTGGAGGTCCTCGAGGAATACGACAGAGAGATCCGGTCCGTCACCTTTGCCATCAAACTTCCGTCGGTCCTGAGGCTCCTCAGATTCGTAAGGTACAGAAAAAAGGAGGTCAAGTTCTCCAGGCTCAATATCTATGCCCGGGACGGGTTCCAATGCCAGTATTGCGGAAAGAAGTTCGAGTCAAAAGAACTGTCCTTTGATCACGTGGTTCCCAAGAGATACGGCGGTAAGACCGAGTGGACCAACATCGTGACGGCCTGCTGCCGGTGCAATCGCAAAAAAGGCGGTCGAACTCTGAGAGAGGCCGGATTCAGACTTCTAAAGGAGCCGAAAAAGCCCTCTTGGGTGCCGTTTATGATGGTTACTATCGGACTTCACAGCGTCCCTAACGCCTGGCGGGACTATCTGTACTGGAATGTTGAGCTGGGGGAATAGCCCCCTAGACCCAATGTTAGCGCTTCATACCAAGGCCTCGTCCTTGGATTCATTTATGAAAGAAACTCTGAAATTAAAAGCCTTAATTCCCAACCCGGACGAGCCGGAGCCAAAAAAGAAAAAAAATATCACGAAAACACGAAAGGACGAAAACACGAAAGCCTCAATGTTTTTCTATTTCGTGCTTCCAATCTTTCGTGTGTTACGCCCTTCGGGCTTGAGGACAGCACAATAGTGTCCGGTTAAGTTAAAAAGGATAGGCCCGAATCGAGCCTTTTGTGCTATGGTGAGTCATCCCATAACACACCAACACGAAAGGAGATTCAGGCCATGGGTCATTGTAACACAATTTTCCATCAGTTGCTCAGATTTATTCCTAGACATCGTTTTGGGGCACTTGAAAAAGAACACGGCACAGGTCGAAAAGCCAGAAAATTTACACGTTGGAACCAGTTTGTAGCTCTCATGTTTATGCAGATAACAGGCAGAGTGAGTCTTCGAGATTACCATCTGGGTCTGAGAAGGGTTTGTCGTTCCACGTTTTCTGATGCCAACAACAAACGCCCGGCTTCGTTTTTCAAGGCCCTTTTTGACCTGACCTATCAGCAATGTCGACCAATAGCCCCCAAACATAAGTTTAAGTTCAAGAACAAGCTCTATTCAATGGACGCCGGCATGGTCAGCCTTTGTTTGTCCGTATTCCCATGGGCAAAATTTCGCAGGACCAAGGGCGGTATTCGACTCCACATGTTGCTGGATCATGACGGCTATCTGCCCGCATTTATGAAAATTTCTGATGGCAAAAAGCATGAAATCACCGTGGCAAGAAGTCTCACATTACCGAAAGGCTCTATTGTTACCGTGGACCGCGCATACATTGATTTTAACTGGTTCGCCTCTCTGATCAATACTGGCATTTACTTTGTCACTCGCCAGAAAAGAAATGCTACGTACAGGACGATCGCTCGAAGAAGGGTCAACAAAAAACAAGGCCTAACCTCAGACCAAACGATTATGATTACTGGCGCAAAAGCGGCCCAATGCCCTCATCCCCTGCGTCGTATCGGATATCGAGACCCCGAAACAGGAAAGCATTACGTTTTCTTGACCAATCATTTTGGATTAGCAGCAAAGACCATCTGCGATATCTATAAACAACGTTGGCAAATCGAGCTCTTCTTCAAGTGGATTAAGCAGAACCTCAAAATCAAAGCCTTCGTAGGTAATTCTGAAAATGCCGTTATGACTCAGATTTATGTAGCGCTGATTACTTATTTGCTCTTGGCCTATTTGAAATTCTTGACCAAGCTGAATTTGACGCTGACAGCCTTAGTCAAAATCTTACAATTGAATCTTTTCCAAAAGCTTACTTTCGAGGAGCTATTTAAGCTGAAACCATATCAGACAGTTAACCCTTGCATTCTTCTAACCGGACAGCAATGAATGGACATATCCAATTGAAATTATTCGAATCTTAATTGGACACTACTGATTTATCATCTATCATTGAACATTGAACGTTTATCATTGGTCATTTACCGGCCATTGGCATCCGGCATCTGTAAAATCCCCCTCACTGAGCGTGTCTGGCAACTCGGTCTGGCTGTTTATGGCGAAGAATGCCGTGTTGAGTGATGAAACGCTGTCGATGAAGTAACAAAGAGCCGTCGAGGTAGATTTTGCCCCGAATTT